>CAMTFT010000074.1 GCA_947071365.1 uncultured bacterium
CACCTATTAAGTCGTCGGCAGCGTCAGATGTGTATAAGAGACAGCCTTAATATTACGTATGTGTATATATTTTTCGTCAGGTATTATCCTGCATAGTGTACAGGATTCCCATTTCGCGGTTATCTCGCGTAACGCTTCACGATCCCCAGCAGGATCTCCACCACCAGATCCATTCCTTCGGCGGTGATATGCTCATAGGGGCCGTGGAAAGCGTATCCGCCGGTGCCGAGATTCGGGCAGGGCAGGCCGCGGAAAGAGAGCTGTGCGCCGTCTGTGCCGCCGCGAATCGGGGAAACATCTGGCTCCATACCGAGTTCCCGGATGGCTTCCTTCGCATTGTCCACGAGGTGCATACAGGGAGCCAGTACCTCTGCCATGTTGCGGTACTGCTGGCGGATGGTCAGCTTTGCTGTGCCTTTCCCGTATTTTTCGTTGATGATTTTTTCGATATGGCGCAGCATTTCCTGTCGGCATTCAAAATGTTCGCTGCTGTGATCCCGGACAATATATTGAAGCTTTGCGCTTTCTACAGTTCCCTGCATATCGGTCAGATGGAAGAAACCTTCGTACATATCGGTGTGAGCCGGCGTTTCAGCGGAGGGAAGCATGCTGTTGATCTCCATTGCTACGAGAGCAGCGTTGATCATTCTGTTTTTCGATTCTCCGGGATGGATATTAAAGCCGTTTACTTCGAATTCTGCACCGCAGGCGTTAAAATTCTCGTAGACGATTTCATTTTCGCAGCCGCCGTCAACGGTGTAGGCGTATTTCGCGCCAAAGCCCGGAATATCAAACTCTGCCGCACCGCTGCCGACTTCCTCATCCGGCGTAAATCCGATGCAGACCTTTCCGTGGGGCATGTCTCCCTGAAGCAGCCGCTCGGCAAGCGTCATGATCTCAGCAACTCCGGCCTTGTCGTCTGCTCCAAGAAGTGTCGTGCCGTCCGTCGTGATCAGTGTACGGCCCTTCAGGCTCTTCAGATGCGGGAATTTGTCAAGTGTCAGAGCTTTGCCGCTTGTTCCGAGAGTGACTTCATCACCGTCATAATTTTCATAAATCTGTGGATTTACATTCTCACCGCAGAAATCAGGGGCTGTGTCAATATGGGCGATAAATCCGATCCCCGGCTTGTCCTCATATCCGGGGGTGGCCGGAATCGTTCCGTAGACGTAGCAGTTATCCTCCATCCGCGCATCAGCGATTCCGAGGTTCTTCATCTCTTCCACCAGCACTTTGGCAAGGTCAAACTGACGCTGTGTCGTAGGTACGGTGGTGCTGTTTTCATCGCTGGTGGTGTGGATCTTAACGTAATTCAATAATCTTTGATATGCTTTCATACAGTAACCCTTCTTTCTTGTTGTCTGCGTATATTTTAACAGACGTCCGCTTTTTTGTACAGATATTGACTTACTGCGCCAGCGCCGCGATCTCCTTCAGCCGTTCCATGATCGGAAGATGCTGCGTACACTTACTTTCGCAGCTTCCGCACTGGATACAGGCAGATGCTTTTTCTGGCGGAAGGTTCCAGTGGCCGCTCAAGCGTGATGCCAGGCGGTCTTCTTTTTTGCTCAGAATTTTCTGATTGTAGGCATCCATGAATTTGGGGATCTCGATGTCCTGGGGACATCCCTTGCAGTAACCGCAGCCGGTACAGAGATCATTCAGTGCCGGGCCTTTTGCGTTATACTTTGCAACAATTTCTTCTGCCGGTTCCTCGACGAGATTTTCCACTGCTTTTACAGCGTCATCCACATGGGCTTTTGTGGTGCAGCCTGCGAGGGCGACGGTGATCTCTTTGTGGGAGGCGACAAAGCGCAGTCCGGCCTGGGCTACGGTCAGATCAGTGCCTTCTGTCAGATAGGAAAAGGCATCCGGGTTTTGCGGGATCATTCCGCCGCCGAGGGGGTTCATGACAACGACGCCCATACCGTTTTCATGGGCTTTTTTGATGCCGCTCTGGCGGAAACGGTAATTCAGGGCGTTGTAGCCGATGAGCATTCCCTTGAATTTTCCGGTCTCTACGACTGTTTCAATATCATTTCCCTGCATATGGGAAGAAAAAACAATGTTCCGGATAAGTCCTTCTGATTTTGCCTCCTCAAAAAATCCGTAAAGCGCATCCACATGCTTCTGCCAGGATTCGAGATTCAGCATACACCACATATGGTAAAAATCAATATAGTCCGTATGTAAGCGGTCCAGGGACATTTCCAGCCTGCGGCGGAACGTATCTCTGGTGGGATGCTCCGTCCCCAGCGTACCGAAGTTGACCTTGGATGTGACGAAGACCTTACTCCGGTCTACCTGGGAGAGCGCCAGCCCGGTGATGATCTCGCTCTTGTCATCGCAGTAGGTGGGAGCAGTATCCCAGTAATTAATTCCCTTCTCATAGGCGTAAAGCGGAATTTCCGCACATTTTTCCAGCCGTCCGGCACGGACATCCTCCATATCGTAGCGCATGGTACCAAGGCCAACTGCCGAGACCTTCATATCAGTATTTCCGTATTGTTTGTAGTACATATCACTTCTCCTTTTATTTCCGCGGACAACGAGCCAGACAGCCATGCCAGCATGGTATTTGCGGCTGCCGCGGGGTATTTGAGTGTGAAAGCCTGCAGTGCGAAGTGACCTGAAGGCTTTCTTACATGGTAGTGCCTGCAAAAGCAGACCTGTGTTTCAATACAGACAGTATATCATTGGAAAACGGGAAGAACAATAAAAATGTGTCAGCCTGTTGACAATAGTGGACTACTATGATAGTCTGTAGATATAGACTACTATAGTAGTAAGAAAGGACGCAAAATGAGTGTAAAATTGTTTGATTCAGAATTAAAGGTCATGAATGTATTGTGGCGTGAAGGGGATTGCACAGCAAAGTATATCGCAGGGATATTGAACCGGGAGATCGGGTGGAATAAAAATACGACGTATACTCTGATAAAGAGATGTATGAAGAAGGGAGCCATTGAGCGCTCAGAACCGAATTTTATGTGCCGGGCTCTGATAGGGAAAGAAGAGGTACAGGAGGCAGAGACAAAAGATCTGGTTAACAGGCTGTATGATGGCTCCGTAGATAAACTGTTTGCGGCATTGCTTGGCGGGAAAGAGCTTTCGGGGGAGCAGATTTTGCGGTTAAAGGAGATCGTCAGAGATATGGAAGAGAGGTGACATGAATGAGCCTGATGAGGATGAGTCTTTCCGGTGCGGTTTTTATTCTGGTGATACTGTTTGTCAGGATGCTTTTGAAGAACCATTTGCCGAAGCGGACTTTTCCAGTTCTGTAGGCCGCAGCGCTAATACGCCTGCTTGTTCCGTTTTCCGTGCCGTCAACTGTGAACATCTATTCGGCAATTCGAAAATGGGAATTGCCCGGGAGGGTGGCGGAAGGTATCTGGCGGGGAAATGCAGGGGTCGGACAGCCTGCCTTAGAACTTTCGGGAATTTGCGGAAAACAGCCTGGATTGCCGGCGGTATGTATACCGGTCATAATATATCTGGCGGGCGCGCTGCTTTGCTGCGGATTTTTTGTATCTGCTTATTTCAGGTGGTACAGAGAATTCCGGATGTCATTGCCGATAAATAATGATTTCATTCAGAAGTGGTATGGGGCGCATCCGTGTTTTCGAAAAATCATGATTCGTCAGTCTCAGGCGGTGACATCGCCTTTGTCATATGGAATTCTGCGCCCGGTCATACTGATGCCGAAAGAGACGGACTGGGAAAACACGGATGAGCTTCAGTACATTCTGGAACATGAGTATATACATATCCGGCGTTTCGATTCATCATTAAAGCTGGTTATGATTGCGGCGCTCTGCATCCACTGGTTTAATCCATTTGTATGGGGCATGTATGTTTTCATCAATCGGGATATAGAGCTGTCCTGCGATGAAGGTGTGGTTCGACGGTTTGGAAGGGGAGCACAGTCTGCATATGCAATGACTTTGATCCATATGGAAGAAAAGAGGAGCAGGCTTGCACCATTGTGCAGCGGATTTGGGAAAGATGCAGTGGAAGAAAGGGTAATTGCGGTGATGAGAATGAAAAAAGTTTCAAAGATATCAGGCATTTTGGCCGCAGGATTGGTATTCTGTATTGTTTCCGTTTTTGCAACATCCTCTGGTGCATCGGATGTTTCGGCAATAACGCAGGAGGATACGATAAGGAAAACTGTTCCGAAAAATTATACAGCGCAACAGGAAATTCCTGATACGATATGCTATGAGGAATATATCGACGGGAGCTGGTGGGGCGGTATTTTGGCCAGGGAAGGCAAGCGACGGCTTCCCGGGACAGAACTGTATCAGGCGACATTTGCCGGGGATCTGTATGAAAGGCAGACAAAGCACTAAGGTGTATAGGATTAAAAAGATCAAGGGAAGCTTCGGCTTCTCTTTTTTTGTTTTCTATGAAAGTGTGTTTGGTAAAACAAAAATACTCCGGGAGATCATACTTTTGTTCTAAAAGGTATTGACAGAATAGTGAGTTAGTGATATGGTTAATTACATAAGTAATGAACCATATAAGCAAGAGCCGGCAAACAGATAAGGAAGTGAACATAGTGAATGAGATCCTGACACAGGAAAAATCAATTTATATCCAGATCAAAGAGATGATTGAGAATGACATCCTGCGCGATATTCTTCTGGAGGAGGAGCGTGTTCCCAGCACGAATGAGCTGGCGAAGCTGTACGCGATCAATCCGGCCACGGCGGCGAAGGGAGTGAACCTGCTGGTGGATGAAGAGATCCTGTATAAAAAGCGCGGGATAGGAATGTTCGTATCGAAGGGGGCAAAAAAGAGGATCATGGAGAAGCGAAAAGAGCATTTTTACGATGATTATGTAAAGAGCCTGCTGGCAGAGGCAGGGAGTCTTGGGATCACAAAAAAAGAATTGATTGCGATGATTGAAAACGCCAGAGACGGAGGAATGGAAAATGAGTGAACTGACTGCGAAGGGAATTGTAAAAACGTATGGAAATAAAGATGTACTGCACGGTGTGGATCTTACGCTGGAATCAGGGAAGATCTACGGCCTGATCGGAAGGAACGGAGCCGGAAAGACGACACTGCTGTCGATACTGACTTCTCAGAATCCGGCGACCTCTGGCACGGTCACTTTTGACGGACAGCCGGTATGGGAAAATCCGGCTGTGCTGGAGCATCTGTGCTTCGCCAGAGAGCTGAATCCGATGACAGGCAGCAATGCAAATCCGATGAAGGTAAAGGAATATCTGCGGATCGCAGCGACCTTTTTTCCACACTGGGATAAGGAGATGGCGGATCGCCTGATCAAAAAATTTGACCTGGATGTAAAGAAAAAGATCAGCAAGCTGTCAAAGGGTATGCTTTCCATGGTGACGATCATTGTGGCAATGGCGAGTAAGGCAGAGTTTACTTTTCTGGATGAGCCGGTGGCGGGACTGGATGTCGTTGCCAGAGAGCAGTTCTATGAGCTTTTGGTGGAGGAGTTCAGTGAGACGGGGCGAACCTTCGTGATATCGACACATATCATTGAGGAGGCGTCCGATGTGCTGGAGGAAGTCATCATTGTGGATCAGGGTAAAATCCTTTTGAAAGAGAATACTCAGGAACTGCTGGAGCGAAGTTTCCATATCAGCGGCCATGAGGATGAAGTAGACCGGGCGACAGAGGGAATGACAGTGCATCACGAAGAACATCTAGGACGCAGCAAGGGCGTATCGGTCATTCTTGAGCCGGGACAGAGGATACCGGAGCAGTATGATGTGACGGTGCAGAAAATGAGCCTGCAGAAAGTATTTGTTGCGCTTTGCGGGGAGGAGTCGGGACATGAAAGGTAGAGGAAAAGAGCTTCGGTTCTGGGGCAGAGTCTGGCTGGAAAGTATAGGCATCACAGTGGCGGTATCGATTGGCTTTTTAGTGCTTCGTGGCCTTGGAGTTGCAGAATATACAGGAGGCGTGGAAGGAGCACTGTTCCTTATGTTGGCGATGACTGCGTATTTTATAGTTATTGTCGGCGCAATGACAACGATGCTCATGATGCTGGGGCTGTTTCGGGGTTATTTCTCTTTGCTGGTGTCCATGAATGTGACGAGAAGCAGGGCGATATGCGGCATCTGGCTGAATCAGGCAGCGGCCGTTCTGGGAATGCTTTGTATAGCAGCGCTTATCTGGCTGGCTGTACCGGGAGAGTTTGCAGATGCCGGGCTGTCTCTGCTGCCGCTTTTTGCGGGAATACTCTTTGCAATGGCAGCAGTCAGCATGTTATTTGGAGTTGTCCTGATCCGGTGGGGCAAAGTTGGTGTAATCATCCTTGCATTTATATGTTTTGGAATCGGCGGCGCCGGCGGCATGGTCGCAGCGATGACAGCGGCTACGAACACGGCAGTTATGCAGCGAATTTTTGTAGAGGATCTGGCGGGCGGCAATTACTGGCTGATCGCAGTGATCGGAATTGGTCTTTATCTGTTGGCAGGAATTTTTACACTGGCAGCAACGAGGAGATCAGAGGTCAGAGTGTAAGGAGGGAAGGGTATGCTTGCAGCAATAAAAAAACAATTTCAGGTACGGTGGGAGGACGGTTTAGGAAGCCTACTCCTTATACTGGCAGGCGCGATCCTTGGATTTATCATTGTGCAGATTATTCTCCGGGTCATTCCGGATGAGAAAAACTATGTGGCGCTGGGAACGATCATGAGCGGTGTCATGGCAGTATTTTTTTCCGGCGCTGTTATTATTACGTCGATGGGGACGTATTTTAATATGGAAATAGCCATGGGCTGCACAAGAAAACAGTTTTTTGTTTCAAATTTCATTGTAAATTTTGTGTTCTGCCTGATAAGCTTTGCGGTATTGATTCCGATCTGCCTGGTAGAGAATGCACTTTATGCGGTTATGCATCCGAAGTTGGAAAATGCGGTGGATTTTATGCCGTATTTGTTGAAATGGAGCCTTCCGGCAGCCGTTGCTCTTGCGGTATTTTGCATGCTGTGCGCAGCGCTCCTGCTGCGTTTCAAAAAAGCAGCAACATGGACTTTGTGGGTGCTCTGGATGGCTCTTTGTATCGGCGGGCCGAAAGTATTGGAGGCGATGGAGGATGCACCGAATTCCGTATTCGGCAGGCTGGGGAATGGCCTGGCATCAATAGCGGCGGCAGTCCCGGCAAATATATGGATCATGTGTGGGATTGCTGCCGCCATCGTGGGAACGGCGGGATCATATCTGCTTTTGCGAAGGCAGCAGGTGGTGTCATGATGTAAGCGTTTCGTTTGTGTATTTTCTAAAGCGGCGCGACGGGTGTATCGTTTCTTCAGGAATTTAATTCCTTTCGAAAATGATTCATCCGGCTCGCCGTTTGTTTTATTCCTGCGAGCAACGCGCTAAATAACCGTGTTGGTATGGATATTTGATCTGTGCTGCCGTGTTCAAATACTGTCTCTTATACACA
>CAMTFT010000075.1 GCA_947071365.1 uncultured bacterium
TAAGTCGTCGGCAGCGTCAGATGTGTATAAGAGACAGGGCACAGTCGGTAGCGCACCTCATTGGTAGTGAGGAGGTCACGGGTCCGATTCCCGTCATCAGCTTGGCTACAGGCCCGGAAAACGCATTTTATGTGGATTTCCGGGTTTTTTCTTTATTTTGGCAATTTACCTTTCGTCATTTTTCTGCTTATATAAAGAAGTTTGGGTGTCTGACGGCAGGATGCAATATCAGGAGAGAAAATTTATGGACTATTCAGATATGATCATATTTATCATGGAAATTGTAGGGACGATCGCTTTTGCATCATCCGGGGCAATGACGGGCATCCAGAAAAAAATGGATCTGTTCGGTGTCAATGTGCTGGGAGTCACGACGGCAGTGGGAGGAGGACTCATACGGGATCTGATTCTGGGATTGAATCCTCCTGTCATGTTCCGCAATCCGAGATACGCGCTGACGGCGGTGGCCACTTCCACGGTACTGTTTGTTTTCGTGTATGCCAGGGCAGGGGCTCATACGGGGCGGCACGCAAAGATGAGAGAATTGCTGCTGTTCATTGGGGATACCATCGGACTTGGCATCTTTACTGTTATGGGAAGCCATACTGCGATCACGGCCGGGTACGGGGAAAATCGCTTCCTGCTGGTGTTCGTTGGCGTGATGACCGGAGTCGGCGGCGGTATGCTGCGGGATGTGATGGCGGGAAATCTGCCGTACATTCTTGTGAAACACGTATATGCCGTGGCATCCTTAAGCGGCGCGCTGGTGTATGTACTGCTGCTGCCGTATCTTGGCGGCCTTCCCTGTATGATGGCAGGGGCGGCTGTGGTGATGCTCATCCGTTTCCTGGCGGCGTATTACCACTGGAATCTGCCCAGGATATCATAGCGGGTCCCAGATCATCCTGCGGTCGCCGCAAAATCTGGAATGCGGAAGGTAAATTTCTTACGATGCTGTTTGCAAAAAGGGATAAAGAATGAAAACGAAAATATTGATAGTTGATGATGAAGCAGATATTGTGTCAATGCTTCGCAGATTTTTTGAGAGCAAAGGTTATCTTGTTTTATCTGCCACAAACGGAGCAGAAGCATTGAAGCAGGTTGAACAGAAGATGGATATCATTCTGCTTGATATAAATATGCCCGGATTTGACGGGCTGGAGGTCTGCAAACGTATCCGGGATCACGTTTCCTGCCCGATCCTTTTTCTGACTGCCCGGATCGAGGATACCGATAAGGTAAGAGGGTTTGCCGCTGGCGGTGATGATTATATAGTCAAGCCCTTTTCACTGGTGGAGCTTGAGGCGAGAGTTCGCGCCCATCTGCGCCGGGAAGCGCGCCACAGCTTTGAAGCGCAGATAAAGTTTTCCGGTGATTTGACGATTGATTACTCGGAGCGCTGTATGTTCTTTGCAGGCAATCGTGTCAGCCTTGCGAAAAAAGAGTTTGACATTGTTGAACTGTTATCCCAAAATCCGGGACAGGTTTTTGACAAGGAACGGATCTACGAGCGTATCTGGGGGTATGACAGCGAGGGCGACAGCAGCGTGGTGGCTGAGCGCATTCGCAGAATACGAACGAAGATTGCCGCATTTACAGAGCAAATATACATTGAAACTGTTTGGGGATGTGGATATAAATGGATAAAATAAAGGTTATCTGGCGAGACATGTCATTGAGAAAAAGCATAATACTGTATATCTCTGTGTTTGCCGCCCTTGCTGTCATCTTAAGTACAGCGACATCCGCGTTATGCTATCATGCTGAAAAGAAAATTAACGAGTCCTATCCCGTAGTAGGAGAAAAATTTTATCTGACAAATGAAAATGGGGAAAGGCTGGACGAGAGTACGTATCTTTTCAAACAAAAAGAACCGATGAGCAGAAGGGATGAGATACTGACCTCCGTGTTGGGGTTTATGCCGCTGGCATTGACACCGGTCTATTCCGCAGTATGCATTATAGCAGCGGCCTTGCTGTTTTACAGAAATAAACTGAAAAAGCCGCTTGCCGAGCTGAGGACGGCTTCTGAAAAGATATCCGATAATGACCTGGAATTTGCAATGCAGTACGACAGCAAAGACGAGCTGGGACAATTGTGCGATTCCTTTGAGATCATGCGCACAGCGCTTGCAAATAATTTTTCCCAGATGTGGCGGCAGGTCGAGGAGCGCAAACAGCTTAACGCCGCTTTTGCTCATGATCTGCGTACGCCGCTTACCGTACTAAAGGGTTATAATGAAATATTGCAGGCAAGTGAAGATATCGAGACACGGGAGACAGCCGCTACTATGGGAAAGCACATATCCCGTATGGAAGCGTATGTAAGCAGCATGAGCAGCCTCAGACGCATGGAGGATGCGAGGCCGGAGTACAAAGATGTTTTTTTGCAGCCATTCCTGTCTTCTCTGTATGAAAGCGCAAATATCGTATGCACCAGAAATGGGAAAAAGCTGCTTTTGCAAAATGAGGTGTCCGCTTCGCAGTTATCTCTTGACAGCTCGTTTGTCTCACAGGTGTGCAATAACGTGATCTCAAATGGTGTGCGGTATGCCAGATCTGCGGTAACGCTGTCTTTTGCATTGCAGGACGGCGGTTTGCTGCTCCAGGTATCGGACGACGGAAAGGGCTTCGATAAAGACAGCCTGCATAAGGCGGCAGATCCTTATTTCACGGAGGAAACGGATCGCTCGGAACATTTTGGGCTGGGACTCTACATCTGTAAATTGCTCTGTGAGCGCCACGGCGGCTGGCTGAAGATCGATAATACTTCAAGCGGGGCAAGGGTGTCCGCATTTTTCAAATCTCCCGCTTAGTAGAAAAAAAGTAGATAATTCTCCTTTATACTCTCCAGGAAATCATATGGAGAGTATTTTTTATGTCATAGGAAACTTCGTCCCCTATGACACAAAACGCTCCGCGAGGGTGTTGGGTGCCGGTGGTACCCGTTTAACACCGACCGAAACGAAGTGAAGACACACTGCAGCGGAAAGGAGTATATATGGAATTAAAAACGATCGGGCTGACGAAAAAATTCGGCTCAAAAACTGCCGTAAACGACTTGAATATCACGTTATCAAACGGCGTTTACGGATTATTGGGGGCGAACGGCGCTGGAAAGACCACGCTCATGCGGCTGCTCTGCAATTTGCAGGAACCAACTTCCGGGAAAATCCTTTTTAACGGAAAAAACATAGAGAAGCTTGGGGAGAGGTACAGAAATCTTTTGGGGTATCTGCCGCAGCACTTTGGATATTATCCTGATTTTACCGCGTCCGATTTTTTGCTGTATGTTGCAGCACTAAAAGGTTTGAGTGAAAAGAACGCGCGAAGGAAAGTATCAGAGCTGACGGAGGCGGTTGGATTGTCAGCGGAAAGCAATCATAAAATCAAAACTTTTTCCGGTGGAATGAAGCAGCGTCTGGGGATTGCGCAGGCAATGCTGAACGACCCGAGCATTTTGATTCTGGATGAGCCGACAGCGGGACTTGACCCGAAAGAGC
Source organism: uncultured bacterium (assembly GCA_947071365.1). Classification (GTDB taxonomy): domain Bacteria; phylum Bacillota; class Clostridia; order Lachnospirales; family Lachnospiraceae; genus Choladousia. The sequence goes on from CAMTFT010000075.1 coordinate 3,503, forward strand.
GTGTCCGTTTTCGAAATCTGATAAGCGCTTTTTCAAAAGACCGTGTCGTGATTCTGTCCACCCATATTGTTTCCGATGTGGAATTTATCGCGGAGGAGATCATTATGATGAAGGCCGGGCAGATCGTCCACTTTGGACGGACGCAGGAAATCACTTCCGAAATAAACGGTCAGGTATGGGAGTGTATCGTCCCATCTTCTTACGCAGAAAAATATGCAGCTACTTATAATGTAAGCAATCTGCGGAACATAGGCGATAATCAAACCATTCTGCGGATCATCGCAGAACGGCCTCCAATGAAAACTGCGGTGCAGGTGCAGCCTGATCTGGAAGATCTGTACTTATTCTATTTCAAAGGAGGTGCGGAGCGATGAGAAGACTGACATATTTTGAACTGCGGAAAATATTTTCAAGACGATTGACACAGATTGCGTTCCTTGTGGTACTGCTCCTGTCGTTTCTCCTCGGCTTTTCCAGCTATCAAAACAAGTATGCTTTTGACGGGAACAGCAATGAGGGCTCCGGAAAAACAGCAGTAGAGATCGATCAGGAGATCGCATCAAAGTACGGGGGAATATTGACCGACGAGAAAGTGCGGCAGATGATGACCGACTTTGCGCCAAAGAACGATTTGCATGGAATGAACGCAGCCTACCTTTACCAGAATGCCATGCAGTCAGCAGCGTTTACCCGGTTTTCCGATCTTGATGGAAATTGGAACGGGCGGAGTGTTTCCGATGTGTTTGGCGATGAAGAGGTCAGAATTGGCTATGTTGACGGCTGGCTCTCAACGAGCGGGAATATGACAGAAGTTTTTATTGTCCTCTCGCTGGCAATTATCGTAATGACAGCCCCGGTTTTCGCCGGCGAGTACGAGGGTGTTGACAACATCATTCTGACCAGCAAGTATGGAAGGACGAAATGCACCGCTGCAAAGGCTGCCGCGAGTATCCTTGCCGCCGTTTTGACTACTGCATTGACAGCAGCTTTCAATTTGATCCTTGCATTCGTTTTTTACGGAAAAGCGGGACTGGACTGCAGTATTTTATTTGCGCCCGCATCGTATGTGGAGGGATCTATCCCGTTTAACATCACCTGTGGTACGCTGCTCAAATACCAGATTGCTTTGGCATTTACATGTGCGCTTAGCATAACGGGAATTACCCTGCTCATATCTGCTGTCAGCAGGAGACAGATAGCAGCTTTAGTAGCTTCGGCATCAATATTTCTTTTCCCCATTTTGCTGCCGGTCTCCGAAACAAATCCTTTGTTTCGAACCATTGGGCTTCTGCCTGTATATCACGTACAATTTATTTCACTGATGTCGGTAGAACAGATGAGTAACGGCATGCTGTATGCCGTATGGGCGATCCCAACGGCGCTTATCCTTTTAAGTCTTGGAATATTTGTCTCGCGCAGAGCATTTGCGCACCATCAGGTCACATAACAAACTTATCAAAAGGTCACTTTTTTAGTTGAGAAAATGCAGTAAAAAATGCAGTACTGCCTGATAAAGCATGTTGCAATAAAATCGCAGTACTGTCTGATAAAGCATGTTGCAATAAAATCGCAGCACTGTCTGATAAAGTATATTGCAATAAAACCATAGTACGGCCTGATAAAGCACAGCCGCCCGGAATAAAAACTCCTCAGAGAAGGACCTATAGGGGTGTCCGCTCTGAGGTGTTTTTATTCCGGGTGGCGTCCTCTAAAATTCTGTATAGTGTCCTCTAAAATTCTGTACGGCGTCCTCCGGCAGCAACTGTATTTTTACTGCTCCATCTGCCTCCCCATAAATCCCGCCGCACACTTTGCCAGCACCTGCTCCGTTTCACCCATTTTGCGGGTGGTATCCTTGCTGCGCAGGATCACAGAGCCGATCACATCTCCTTCGCAGAGGATCGGGCTGATGACCTGGGGCAGCTCATCGTCCATATCCTCACTTGTGATCTTGACGTGGTTTCGGGACTGCTGGTTCGAAAGGACGTGTTCCCGGTCGTTCATGACGGCCTCAAGCTGTCCGGTGACGGGAGCGCCGATGGTCTCCTTTCGAATGCCTCCGGCTGCTGCAATGACCTGATCGCGGTCTGTGATGCAGACGCTGTGTCCGGAAGCGGAGGCAAGCGCTTCGGCGTATTCCTTTGCAAAGCTGCCCAATTCCCCGATGGGAGAGTATTTTTTCAGGATGATCTCGCCTTCGCGGTCGGTAAATATTTCCAATGGATCGCTCTCCCTGATCCGGAGAGTTCTGCGTATTTCTTTCGGGATAACGACGCGTCCGAGGTCGTCTATTCTTCTTACGATTCCTGTAGCCTTCATAAAAAATTCCTCCATTTATCTGTACTGGTAATGTTTTTTCATGACAGTAGTATCTGTAAATGGAGGCATTTTATACCTTGAAGGAACCGAATGGTAATTCCTTTTTATGAATATATCGATTGCGTCTTACAGTGACAGGGCTTCTCGTCCCATCTGCTCAAGCAGTTCGCTTTTGATTTTGAAGAGCTTGTCAGAGAGATCCACGTAAACTTCATGCGGGTTCGCAAAACGCTTCGTTTCATCCCAGAGCGTCTCTTTTTCCTTTGTGCAGTAATCGCGAATATCCATGACAGCAGGAGAAGTATATACACATTCTCCTTTCAGGAATACAGGAACGAGCATTTCCCGCAGGGTGTATGTACCTGCTTTGATCTTCGTCTTCTTCCATGTCTCCAGCGGATCAAAAATGATCATGTCCTTGGAGTCATCGAAGGTCTCCTCCTCCAGGCAGATCAGGTCAGCGCGGATCTTCCCGGTCTCTTTGTCGTAAATACGCATGATCTTTTTGTTGCCAGGGTTCGTGATCTTCTCTGAGTTCTCGGACAGCTTGATCTTCGGAATGAATTTTCCGGTCTTTTCGTCGAGAACAGCAGCCAGCTTGTATACGCCGCCGAAGGCCGGGCAATCCTTTGAGGTGATCATATTTGTACCGACACCCCAGGAGGTGATCGCTGCGCCCTGTGTCTTCAGGCTGTCGATCAGATATTCGTCGAGGTCGCTGGAAGCGGAGATGACCGCATCCGGGAAACCTGCTTCATCCAGAAGACGACGTGCTTTCTTTGACATGTATGCCAGGTCGCCGCTGTCAAGACGGATGCCGTAATTCTTAAGTTCAATACCTGCTTCTCTCATTTCACGGAAAACGCGGATCGCGTTCGGGACACCGGAACGGAGCGTATCGTACGTATCTACCAGCAGCAGGCAGGCATCGGGATACAGCTCAGAATATTTTTTGAATGCGGTGTACTCATCCGGGAAGCTCATGATCCAGCTATGGGCGTGTGTGCCCTTCACAGGAATGTCGAAGAGCTGTCCAGCCAGAACGTTCGATGTGCCGATACATCCTGCAATGACTGCGGCTCTGGCACCGTAAACGCCGGCATCCGGTCCCTGGGCACGGCGCAGGCCAAATTCCATGATGCCGTCTCCACGGGCTGCCCGTACAACTCTGGCTGCTTTTGTGGCAATCAGGCTCTGGTGGTTCAAAATAGTCAGGATAGCCGTCTCCACGAGCTGGGCCTGCATGATCGGAGCCACCACCTTCAGAAGCGGTTCGTGGGGGAAGACAACGGAGCCTTCCGGGATAGCGTAGATATCGCCCTCAAAATGGAAGTTTTTCAGGTAATCAAGAAATCCCTCGTGGAAGATGCCAAGGCTCTTCAAATAGGAAATATCTTCATCGGAAAAGCGAAGGTTTTTGATATAGTCAATCACCTGTTCCAGCCCGGCAGCAATAGCGTAACCATTCCCACAGGGATTGTTGCGGTAGAATGCGTCGAAGACAACCACTTCAGAGGATTGGCTTTCGAAATAGCCCTGCATCATGGTCAGCTCGTACACTGTCTCTTATACACATCTGACGCTGCCGACGACTTAATAGGTGTAG
>CAMTFT010000076.1 GCA_947071365.1 uncultured bacterium
TGTAGCTCCGTCTCGTGGGCTCGGAGATGTGTATAAGAGACAGCTATAAATATGCTTAATTTAAAAGTCCGGAAGATATCATTCCATCTTCCGGACTTTCATCTGTATTACATACATTCTTTTTAATCAAATGTCCATGCATACCCGACGGGCGCTTCACATGACTACCTGGATCGCTGCTCGCGGGAGTTAAAACATTTACTTCAACTTCACAGCTTCACTTTCACCCACAAACAGGTCGATATACTCTACTGATTTTTATTTTGAAGAAAAACGATGTTTGACGCAATGCATAATGCATGATAGCATATATAGATGAAATGTGGACTACTATGCAGGCACAGATGGAAGTAAAAGCACTCAGAGAAAGCATGAATATGAACAGACGGCAGTTTTGCGATTACTTTGGGATTCCTTATCGAACTGTATTTGACTGGGAAGCCGGAAAAAGAACGATGCCCGAGTATGTGATTCGTCTCATGGAGTATAAAGCCAAAGCTGAAAAAATGCTGGTGAAAGAAAATAACCTTTAATGAACAGATTCTGAAATTACGGCAACAATTAAAAAGAGGCTCAAAGAGGAGGCGATATTTATGTGTACTAGATTACAGTTGGAGAACCTGACAAGAGATATGGTTAGAGAATATCGCAAGGTCTATGGTGATAAGATAGAATGTATTTATTTGTTTGGATCCTATGCGCGGGGAGATGCTTCTTCGGAATCAGATGTTGACATAGTTGCAATTGTACATGGTGAACGATTGAATTTACAGCAATTACTTTGTATGGTATGGGACGCTTCTGCGGAAATTGGTATTGAAAATGACGTAGTGGTTTCGCCAGGGGTAATTCCATTTGATGAATTTGAACGATTTAAGGGGATACATCCATATTATATAAATATTGCAAAGGAGGGGATTAGAGTTGGATGATCTTATAAAATATCGACTTGAAAGCGCAAAAGAAAGATTAGATTCAGCCAAGGTTCTCTTAGCTACGGGTCATTATAAAGATTCTATTGGGCGATCCTATTATGCGATATTCACGGCTGTGAGAGCGATATTAGCAAAAGATAAAGTGGATTTTTCTAAGCATGCAGGCGTGATCGCATATTTCCAAAAAGAATATATAAAAACTGCAGTATTTGAAACAAAGTACTCTAAAATTCTCCAGAGAGCATTTCAAATCAGAAATAGCTGTGATTATGATGATTTTTATATAGTCTCTGCAGATGCTGCCAAAGAGCAGTATGAAAATGCGGTAGCAATGGTAAAAAGAATTCAGGAGTTCCTGAAATAGGATACAGGAGCAAATTGCTCCTTTAATCGCAGATTTTTCCGTATTTGAGAGTCAACTGCAGGTAAAGAGACGACATAAACAAGGGGGCTGTGGAAATTGGAGCATTTCAACTCCACTTTTTCCACAGCTCCTTCTTTAATCCTTATTCATTTTCTGCCCGAACACATTGCCTGTCAGTTTACTCGTTGATTTCTTTTATCTGCCGCTTTTCTTTTTTACTGATTTTCCTTACTCACTGATCTCCACAAGACTCTGCATCTCATCCCACAGCCCGTCAAGGCAGTCGATCGTCTTTCTGTAGAGACGATATTTTCTGTCATAAATATCCTTCTTCTGCAGATCCGGTGCAATACCGTGGCTCACCACGGTCATATTGCGGATCGCCTCATCCATGGACGGATACTCGCCTGTAGCTACCGCCGCCGCAATGGCGCACCCAAGTGCTCCGGCCTCCTCTGCCTCCACCGTTTCCACCGGAAGCTGCATCACATCGGCAAACATCTGCGCCCATACCGGTGATTTTGCCGCACCGCCGGAAAGGCGGATCGCCTTTGGCCTGTCCTCCATCGTAGCCAGCAGCCGTTCCAGATGGTATCTGTGGCAGAATGCGATTCCCTCATAGATGCTTCTGGCAATATGCTTCCTTGTATGGGAAACGTTCATCCCCACAAGGCTTGATTTCGCGTTCGGATGAACGTTGGAGGCCATCAGAAATGGAAGGAAGACCGGCACGAAGGTCTCCGGTGTGATTTCACTCACCCATTCGTTTACGATCTCGTACACGCTTCTGCCGCTCTCCTTTGCCTCTTTTCGCACCTCGGGGAGAAGCTGGCTGATGAACCATTCATTGTTTCCCGCTGAAGTAGCGCTGGACTCCTCTATCAGATAATACTCGGGCAGGCAGAACAGGGAATTCATCTGCACCTTTCCGTCAAGCACCGGCTCTTTTCTGATGTATTCGTTGATCGACCACGTCCCGGCTATCATACAAATAAGATCGGGGTAAATAACGCCGGAAGCTATCGCACATGCGTTGATATCAAAAAATCCGCCTACCACCGGAGTTCCCTCCTTCAGCCCGCATTTTTCTGCCGCTTCCCTGGTCACGTATCCCGCGATCTCATCCGCCCTGCAAAGAGGAGGAAGTGCCTCCCGCATCTCTTCAATTCCAAAGAGACGCAGAAGCTCTGCATCGTACTGACGTGTCTTCAGATTCATAAAATGGGCGCCAGAGTAATCCGTGATCTCTGCCCGTGCCTCCCCCGTCAGCCTGAAGCGCACATAATCCTTACACTCAAACACATACCGGATATTCCTGTAATTCTCCGGTTCATGATCCTTCAGCCATGCAAGAAGCGCCACAGGCTGGCAATTCATGAGATGCTGGCAGGAGCGTTCGAAGGCCTTCTCCTCCGTCCCGTCTGTTTTCCAGCGCTCAACATACCGATAAGCGCGGTTATCGGTGGAAATAATACCGTTGCGGGCAGGCTTATCATCCTTGCCCCACAAGTACAGCCCCTTTCCATGGCCGCACACGCCGATTCCTGCCACATCCTCCGCCGCTATCCCGGTCTGCTCCAGCACGCCGCGCACGACTCTACAGTTTGCTTCCCACATTTCCTCCATGTCACGCTCTACATATTCCGGCCGCGGCGTAAGCGCTGACGTCGCCACGCTGCAGGAGCCCATCTGCCTTCCCCGGCTGTCAAAGACCGCCGCCTTCGTCGTTGTTCCTCCGTTATCCAAGCCAATATAATACCGCATATGATTCCTCCCTCTACCCAGAATATGTCTGTTTTTAGCTGCGCGTCAAAAACAACGCAAGTTCTCAGTCATATTTGAATTTTTATGCCCGGATACGCTCCCCGGTCTCCAAATCAAATAAATGTGTCTTTTCTCCGCGCACCTCAAGGCGGATAATATCACCGCTGCGGTAGCGCTTTTCATCGTCTGTGATCAGCATCAGCAGTGAGGCACCCACGCGGATACCGATCCTGCGCTCGTCACCCAGATTCTCAAATGTCGCGATCCGCTCCGGCGTTCCCTGGGAATTTGCATCACCCACGAGAAGATCCATCGGGCGCACACCCATTTTGCAGTGGAAACCATCCCTCACTACATTGTAGTACCGCTCGGGAACCTGTATCTCCAGATCACTGTCCTCAAAGGTAAAGAAGAAGTGGCCATCCTTTCTGATGATCGTAGTCTCCATAATATTCATCGGCGGCTCACCGATAAAGGAGGCCACAAATTCATTGGCCGGATCATCGTATACCTCTGCCGGAGTGCCGTACTGCTGCAGAACCCCGAAATTGATAATGGCAATCTTGTCTGCCAGCGACATGGCTTCCAGCTGATCATGCGTTACATAAACTGTAGTACATTTAATTTCATTTATCAAGCGTTTTATTTCCACGCGCATTGCCTGTCTGGCCTTGCCGTCCAGATGCGAAAGCGGCTCGTCCATCAGAAGAAGCTCCGGTCTGCGGATGATCGCACGAGCAATGTTTACCCTCTGTTTCTGACCGCCGGAGAGCTTCACCGGCATCATATGCAGAATGTCCTCCACCTGCATAAGCGGGGCTATCTCCCTCACACGCCGGTCGATCTCTGCTTTGTCTACACCCTTCGCCCGAAGATTAAATGCGATATTATTGTAAACCGTGAGCGGTGGATACATGGCATAGTCCTCAAACGCAAGACCGATGTTGCGGTCTTTCGGTTCCAGATCATTCACACGCCGCTCTCCTATATAGATATCTCCCTGCGTGATGTCCTCCAGCCCGGCGATCATGCGCAGTGTCGTTGTCTTTCCACATCCTGAAGGGCCTAAAAGCGCTATAAAGTCACCCTGTGTACACTCAAGATTCAGATCCTTTACCGCAAAATCATTCTGGATCTTTTTCTTCTTTCTTTTCCCGTTGTTCTCATATCTTTTATAAAGATGCGAAAGTGTCAGTCCTGCCATATTACTGAGCCTCCTTTTCTTCCGATAATGCCCTGATTTCAGCCTCCCTGTATCTTCCGATCAGTTTCTTGTCTTCTGCATCAAAGAACATACTGTGGTCGAGCTGCAGGTCAAGATATATATCCTGGTCAATCTTAACAGTCAAGCCGTTCGGTGCAATCATCCGAAGCTGGACATCGCCCCTGTAAGCCTCAATAACAGACTTGTTTCCAATACTCTCATAGCTGTAGACCTGGAACTGCATGTAACCCGCCTGCGGTTCAAACGAATACAGAACATTCTGCGGACGGATACCCAGATCAATCGTCCCGTCTGCATGGTAGGACAGCTTTTCCTCCAGATCTCTATCCGGCGGAAGCAAAAAGATGCTTTCCGTTCCATCCATGACAAACAGAAACCTGTCTCCCTCCTGAAGCAGCTTTCCGCTCAGGATATTCACTTCCGGATCTCCCATAAGCTGCGCCACAAATTCATTGCAGGGAAGATAATAGATATCATCCGGCGTTCCGATCTGAATCACCCTGCCTTCGTTGATGATGGCGATCCTGTCTCCCAGAGACATAGCCTCCATAAAGTCATGCGTTACATAAATACTCGTTGTCCCGAAATTTGCCTGCAGCTCTTTCAGCTCTGTACGCATGGCGTTTCGAAGCTTGGCATCGAGATGTGCCAGCGGCTCATCCATCAGAAATACATTCGGAGTACGAACAAGGGCACGCCCCATCGCCACACGCTGCTTCTGGCCGTTGGAAAGCTGGCTAGGCAGACGCTCCAGAAGGTTCTCCATCTTCATCATCTTTGCCACATTGTAGACCTTTTCCTTAATCGTCGCCTCATCCTCCCGGTACAGCTTGCTGCGCATCGGAGATGCGATATTGTCATAAACAGTCATCTGTGGGTAAAGCGCATAATTTTCAAATACCATCGCCACATTCCGTCTGGCGGAATCCACCAGATTCATGGGCTCGCCGTCAAAGCGCACTGTTCCCACTTCAGGCATGGTGATCCCGGCAATACAGTTCAAAATCGTAGTCTTTCCGGCTCCTGCCGGCCCAAACAACACAAAAAATTCCTTATCCCTGACGTCAAGGCTGATGCCATCCAGCGCCTTTACCTTACCAAACGTCTTTTCGATGTTTTCTAATTGTATTCTCGCCATAGCAAACTCCTCTCACCCTTAACCTTTTACCGCACCAAAGCTCAGACCTCTTACGAGATGCTTCTGGATGCAGAGTGCAAATATGATGGCTGGCAGCGCCGAAATCGTAGCTGCAACAGCAAGCTGTCCATAATGCGCCGTATCAGTTCCCAGATATTTCGTAACCGCAACCGTGATCGGCTGCACATGGATGCCACCCAGCATAAGAGGAAAGGTAAAGCTGTTCCATGCAAAAATGAATGCCAGAAGTGCGGCTGAAACGAGCCCCGGTTTAATAAGCGGCAGCAGCATTTTGAAGAAGATCTGATACCAGCTATAGCCGTCCACCTGTGCCGCATGCTCTATCTCCACAGAAATATCCTCAAAATATCCGCGCACTACCCAGATCAGCAGAGGCATGGAAATTAACTGATATACCCATATCAAGCCAAAATACGTATCATACAGCCCCAGCTTCTGATAGATCATGAAAAGTGGAAGCACGACAAGGATCTCCGGTGCAAATTTAAAGGAAAGAATCTGAAACGCAATGTCTTCCTTTTTCTTAAAATCATATCTTGCCAGCGCATAGGCAGCCGGCACACCTGCCAGCACCGATACGATAACAGCACCGCCGGAAACGATCAGGCTGTCCAGCATATACCGGAAATAATCGGATTTCATCAAAACCTCCACATAATTGCTGAGTGTCGGATGAAAAACAAATGTCGTAGTAAACATCTCCGTATCCGCCTTGAAGGACAGAATGATCATCCATACCAGCGGAAACAAAGCGAATATCGCATAAATTGCCAGCAACCCGTTCTGCGTGATCGACAGCAACCGTTTTTTCCCTTTATTCATACGTCATAGCTCCTTTCTTTCGCCAAATCAATTTTCCAGCCCGGAAGCCTGCTTCTGTGCCGCACGCTGTCTCTTTACGATCTGCTTCGCGGCAATATTTACGATCAGCCACAGAACAAGAATATACGGCAGCGCAAATCCAAACTTCTGGAACTTGAAGCCGGTCAGATGCGCCGTCAGAGAAAGATTCATCAACGTGCTGCCAGGCCCGCCCTTTGTCAGTCCAAATATGATCGCATATTCCTGAAGAGCTGCCATCAGTCGAAACAGAAGTGCAATATAAAGGCTGGGCTTCAACATCGGAAGCGTCAGGTTCACAAAATTAAACCACGCACTTCCGCCATCGATCCTGGCCGATTCAAACGGAGATTTCGGCAGGGACTGAAGGCCTGCAAGTACCAGCAGCATAACGAAAGAAGTATTGACCCAGACATCGATCATGACCACAGTCAACAGAGCCGTGGATGGCGATGCCGCCCATGGGAAATTGTAAATTCCAAATATATTGAGGAACTTTTCCACAATACCCACTGAACTGTTCAGCATAAGCTGCCACACGATCGTTGCTGTGATTGGAGCGATCATCAGCGGGAAGATCAGTACGACCCGCAGAATTTTCGAAAAAATATTATTCAGCTTATTCAGCAGGATCGCCACACCCATGCCGAGCAGCATTTCTATGAGTGTGCTGAAAAATGCATAGCGGAGCGTCACCCAAAGCGCGTTCCTGAATTCCTTTGATTTCAGAATTCTGATCCAGTTGTCCAGTCCGACAAACTTGTATGTCGGCATACGGAATGAATAATTTGTCAAAGAAAAATAAATCGCCATTCCAAAAGGAATCATAATACCAATCGTAATGATCAGAGCCGGAGCCACGATCAGATACGGCCTCATTCTTGTTTTGAAAGGCAATTCATTCATAGTAGATTTATTTGTCGCATTTCCTTTTGCCATACGATACTACCTCCCTGTAAACAAACAAGGAGGGGCAGGCAACCCTCCTTGTCGTTCAACTTTCAGATACCCAACTATATCATAAAATGGTATCTGTCTCTTATACACATCTGACGCTGCCGACGACTTAATAGGTGTA
>CAMTFT010000077.1 GCA_947071365.1 uncultured bacterium
GATGTAGCTCCGTCTCGTGGGCTCGGAGATGTGTATAAGAGACAGGATGGATATCAAGATTCATGGTCTGACAAGACCGATCGTGGAGGAAGCGATTGCCAGAACACATGAGGCAAGAGAATACATTCTCAAAGAAGTTATGATGCCGTGCATTTCTGAGCCGAGACCTACAGTGGGCAAGTATGCACCGAAGATCATTCAGATTCAGATCGATCCGCAGAAGATTGGCGACGTGGTTGGACAGCGCGGTAAGACGATCAATACGATCATTGAGCGTACCGGCGTGAAGATTGATATCACGGATGACGGTGCAGTATCGATTTGCGGAACGGATCAGGAGATGATGGACAAGGCTGCTGATATGATTCGTATTATTGTGACAGATTTTGAGGCTGGTCAGGTATTTACGGGTGAGGTTGTCAGCATAAAAGAGTTCGGTGCGTTTGTTGAGTTCGCTCCGGGCAAGGAAGGTATGGTTCATATTTCCAAGATTGCGAAGGAAAGAATCAACAGAGTTGAGGATGTACTTACCCTTGGCGATAAGGTGAAGGTTGTCTGCCTTGGAAAAGATAAGATGGGAAGAATGAGCTTTAGCATTAAAGATGTAAAAGACTGATAAGTGTGGGCGCCTCAGCTAGTGGGGCGCCTTTGCGTTTATCACCGGGGGATAATAAGGAGGATTGCGATGAAATACAGGGTAATTGTCGGAATCATAGGTGCTTCAATGCTTGCAACTGCATTGTCGGGCTGTGAAAAAGCGAACGTTGAGGAAACAATAGAAAATCAGACGATTGAGATTGCAGATATGGAAGTCCTGAATGAGACAGAGTCAGCTTCTGAAACTGTCGCAGAACAGGAAACTCTGTCTCTGGAGCTTGATCTGGGGAATGAAGTTGGCAATACGAAAAAGGCCGGTGCTTCGGAGACATTGCCTGAATCAGAATCATTGAATGAATCAGAGACGCTGTCTGAATCAGAGACTTCTGCTGAGTTTCAGACTGAGGAGGAAGAAGAAACCCTCGAAAAAAAGGATTATCGGACGAAAAAGCCGGGAGAACCGGAAACGATGACGGAAAAGAAGGCAGAGTCGGAGACGCAGAAGCAGACAGTAAAGGAAACTGAATCCGAAACGCAGAAGCAGACGGTAAAAGAAACCGAGCCGGAGACGCAGAAACAGACAGTAAAGGAAACAGAGTCAGAGACGCAGAAGCAGACGGTAAGGGAAACTGAGTCCGAAACGCAGAAGCAGGCAGTAAAGGAAACTGAGTCTGAGACGCAGAAGCAGATGGTAAGAGAAACTGAGTCTGAGATGCAGAAGCAGACGACCAAGGAGACTGAGTCTGAGACGCAGAAGCAGACAGTAAAGGAAACTGAGTCCGAGGCGGAAACTGAAGAAGTACGTGAAACAGAAACCGAGTCTGAGACACAGAAGCAGACGGCCAAGGAGACTGAGTCTGAGACGCAGAAGCAGACGGCCAAGGAGAATGAGTCTGAGGTGCAGAAGCAGACTGTGAAAGAAATAGAGACAGAGACGCAGTAGCAGACGATAAGGGAAACTGAGTCAGAGACGGGAACAGAAGAAGTACGCGAGACAGAAACTGAGCCGCAGACGGAAACAGAAGAAGTACGTGAGACAGAAACTGAGTCGCAGACGGAAACAGAAGAAGTACGCGAGACAGAAACTGAGCCGCAGACGGAAACGGAAGAAGTACGCGAGACAGAAACCGAGCCGCAGACAGAGGTACAGACGGAAGTTGGTGTCGTGGTTATCAATGACAGGGTAAATGTCCGTATGGAACCGTCAACGGAGTCTGAAATAGCGGCGTTACTGACCTGCGGAATGAAGGTAGTGCGGGCAGAGTCAGATGGTGAATGGTCAAAGATTTCTTATGAATCAGAAAATGGTTTAGCGGAAGGATACGTGAAGGATGAATTCCTGAGTCCTTTTGAAGCACTTTACCTTGCTGAGGAAGCGGTAAATGTTCGCGCAGAAGCAACCACTGAATCAGATAAGATCGGCGGGCTGGATGAGAAACAAAGTGTGATCTTAGAAGAATCGTTGGACAATGGCTGGTCAAAAATCCGTTTTATGGACGAGTCAGAGGTAAAGACTGCTTTTGTAAAATCAGAATTTTTAGTCCAGGCGGATGCTTCCTTTATAAGTGGCGTACTTGAGGAAGTGGTCGAGCGCATTTCCGCTGAACATGCTGAGCAGCAATCGGCAGAAACTGAATCAGAGAGCGAGACAGAGCTTGAGAGTGAAGCTGAATCAGAGAGCGAAACAGAGTCAGAGAGCGAGACAGAGTCTGAAAGCGAAACTGAGTCAGAGAGCGAGACAGAACTTGAGAGTGAAGCTGAGTCAGAAAGTGAGATTGAATCAGAGAGCGAGACAGAGTCTGAAAGCGAAATTGAAACAGAGAGTGAGACAGAGTCTGAGAGTGAAATTGAAACAGAGACTCAAAGTGAAAGTCAAGCCGGGGCACAGGCGGAAACGGGCATTATGGTTATCAACAACCGTGTAAATGTTCGAATGGAGCCTTCCACGGATTCTGATATAGCTGCGTTGCTGACTTTAGGCATGAAAGTTATTAAGACGGACTCAGACGGAGAGTGGTCAAAAATTCGTTTCGAATCCTCAAATGGACTGGAAGACGGGTATGTGAAGACAGAGTTTCTGGATTCCTTCGATAAGCTTTATGCTGCAAAAGAGCAGGTGAACCTTCGTGCGGAAGCGTCTGTTGAGTCGGATAAAGTCGGTGAGCTGAAAGCGGATGAAGAAGTGATTTTGGAAGAAGATCTGGACGGTGGCTGGTCACAGATTCGCGTCATGAAAGAGGATGAAGTAAAGACTGCTTTTGTGAAGACAGAGTTTATAGCGCATTCGGATTCTGTGAGCGAATTGCTGGCTGCGGAAGCGGAGAACATTAAGGCATCGACAGAAGCAACGACTGAAACGGAGCTGGAAACGGTAGCTGAAACGGAGCCGGAAGCAACGACTGAAACGGAGCCGGAAACAGAAGCTGTGACCGAATCTGAGACGGCCACGGAGACCGATGCGGAGCCGGGAACCGAAACAGAGGCAGAAACAGAAGCCGCGACCGAATCTGAGACGGCCACAGAAACCGAATCTGAGGCAACAACTGAGCCGGAATCCGCAGCAGAAGAGTCATTGACACTTCCTTCCGGTGAAAAAGGCCAGTTCGAGCTTACGAAAATGCTGTTCCCGGAAGTGCAGTCTGTCGGCATCATCTACTCTACAGAGAATAAAAATTCAGAAAAGCAGTTAGCTTCTTATGAGAAGCTGGCCGCTGAATACGGTATGTCGGTGACAGCCTCTGAAATAGAGCAGGAAATAGATATTGATCTTGCGGCATCTGAGCTTGTTGGCTCTGTGGACTGCATTTTCTGTATAGATGATGAGATGGTCACGCCTCTTGTTCAGACGATCCGTGCGTATGCGGATGAAATGGAGATACCGGTTATCGGTATCAGCAAATCCCACGTAGAGCAGGGCTGTGTCGCAGCTTATCTGGAGGACGGACTTCATCTCAATACGGAGGAAGCCGGTAAGCTGGGGCTGGATGTGTCCGGGATGAATTTCGGGGAGATTACAGAGCATTAAAATGAATTAATTTTGGATGGTACTGTTATGGATGAATTTTACAGAGAATCGGAAAAACTGCTTCAGTTTATTGAGGCAAGCCCAAGCTGCTTCCATGTTGTGAAAAATGTGGAAGAACAGTTGCAGGCAAAAGGTTTTACGAGGCTTTATGAGAATGAAAAATGGGAGCTGAAGCCGGGGGCGAGCTGTTACGTCACAAGAAACGGTTCTTCGGTTATCGCGTTTCGGATACCGGAGCATGAGTTTAGCGGCTTTCAGCTTACTTGCAGCCATACGGATTCACCTGTCTTTAAGGTGAAGATGAATCCGGAAATGGAGACAGACAAGAAGTACACGAAGCTGAATGTGGAGAAGTATGGCGGCATGCTTTGCGCACCGTGGTTTGACCGGCCGCTTTCTGTGGCGGGGCGAATTCTGGTGAGCGGTGAAAATGGGATATTGTCGAGACTGGTGAACATTGACCGGAATCTTCTGATGATCCCGAACGTGGCAATTCATATGAACCGCAATGTAAATGACGGATATGCCTATAATGCACAGGTGGACATGTGCCCCGTATTCGGGGACGAACAGGCGATGAATTCCTTCGGTGATGTGATTGCAGAGAGTGCAGGAGTGGAAAAGGAACAGATACTGGGAATGGATCTGTTTTTGTACAACCGTCAGAAGGGCACCTTCTGGGGATGCGCCGAGGAATTTATTGCAAGCCCGCGTCTGGATGATCTGCAGTGCATGTATGCGACACTTCAGGGTTTCCTTGCGGCGGATCACGTAGAAAACGCGGCGGTGTTCTGTGCCTTTGACAATGAGGAGACGGGAAGCGTGTCGAGACAGGGTGCGGCTTCCACTTTCCTTCGGGATACTCTGACCAGGATAAATGATGCCCTGGGAAATTCCTACGAGGACTACCTGCGGCTGATCGCCGGGAGCTTTATGGTCTCGGCGGACAATTCGCATGCGGTTCACCCGAATCATCAGGAAATGGCAGATCCGGTAAACAGGCCGCAGATGAATCACGGAATCGTCATCAAATACAATGCAAATCAGAAATATACGACAGACGGTATCAGTGCTGCGGTATTTGGCAGTTTGTGTCAGAGAGCGGAAGTACCGTTCCAGACATATACGAACCGTTCTGATATAGCGGGAGGTTCAACACTCGGCAATATTTCAAATACGCAGGTATCCCTGCGCTGTGTGGACATTGGTCTGCCTCAGCTTGCAATGCATTCTCCGTACGAGATGGCGGGAAGAAAGGATACGCTTTATCTGAAAAGAGCGGTGGAAATGTTCTACAAAACGATGCTGCAGATTTCCGGGGATGAGATCGTGCTTCGGTAAAGTCTGAGGCTGTTGCATTTTGCTGGAAATAAGATCTTCAGGAAAGACGATTATACCGCTGGCGACTTCTGGCGGCAGCGGCATGGGGAATACAAACAGAGAATTGATATCTTCCTGCCCGGGAGCAGATCTGAAGGAAGGGAAAAGGTTCCTTGCGGATGCCGGTGAAAAAGAGCTGGAGACATGGGCAGAGGAATTCCTTTCATAATAACGAATAAAAAATTTGAGAATGGCCGACAGCAATCACCAGGAAATGGTGTGGCTGCCGGTTTTTCTTACCGGCACAGCCGTGCCAGATCCTCATAAAATCCCGGGTAGCTGATATTTACACAGTCCGAATCCCGGATATCCATTTCACCGCCGCATGCAAGAGCAGCCACGGCAAAGCTCATGGCAATGCGGTGGTCTTTTTTTGTGTCAATGGACGCACCGCATAGTTCCCTGCCGCCTCGGATGATCATGCCGTCCTCTGTGGCTGTAACATCACAGCCGATGCGGGTAAGGTTGTCCGTCATCACAGCGATACGGTCAGATTCTTTGACTTTCAGTTCGGCGGCGTCCCGGATGATGGTAGTGCCGTCTGCGAAGGCTGCCATGACAGCGATGACGGGGATCTCGTCGATTAATGTTGGAATGATCTCGCCTTCAATTACGGTGCCCTTCAGAGAGCTGCTGCGGACCAGAAGGTCAGCGCAGGGTTCAGCGCCGGAATGGTCTTCCTTTACAACTGTGATATCTGCTCCCATGGCTTTGCAGACCCGGAGCATTCCGTCTCTGGTCGGATTGATCCCGACATTACGTATGAGAACCTCAGAGTCCGGCACCAGAAGCGCGGCAGCAATAAAGTATGCGGCGGAGGAAATATCCCCGGGAACATTTATTTTCTGGCCCGTTAGATGCGGCTGTGGTGAGATGGAAACGGTGGTTCCCTCACAGCTTACGTCAGCGCCGAAATAGCGGAGCATGAGCTCGGAATGATTTCGTGATACTACAGGCTCTGTCACTCTGGTGATACCATCAGCGTACAGGCCAGCCAGCAATACACAGGATTTTACCTGAGCGGAGGCTACAGGAGACTGGTAATGAATACCGTGTAAGCTGCCGCCAATTATCTCGAGAGGGGCACAGCCGTTATTGTATATGGAAGATATGCCCGCATTCATCATAGTGAGCGGAGTCATGATCCGCTTCATCGGGCGCTTTTGGATGGAATCATCTCCGGTAATCACGGAGCGGAAGGGCTGGCCGGAAAGAATGCCGGACATCAGCCGGACTGTGGTGCCGCTGTTGCCCGCGTCAAGTGTTTCTTCCGGCGCTGTCAGTCCGTGCAGCCCTTTGCCGTAAATCTTTACAGTGGAGCCATTTTGTACAATGTCGATCCCCATCTGCCGGAAGCAGGAGATCGTGGAAAGACAGTCTGCGCCGGTCAGAAAATTTTCGACTTCTGTAAGTCCCTGCGAAAGTGCGCCGAACATGACGCTGCGGTGTGAGATGGATTTATCTCCCGGGACGGAAAGCTCCCCCTTAAGCGGAGCAGTATATTTCATGATCATGGTAATTCTCCTTTTACATATTTAATGAATCCAGACCTGGTAACGGTGCTGGCGAAGAATCTCAGCCGCTTTCAGGGAAGGCTCCTCCTCGTAAAATTCGATGCGAAGCACACCTTCCTCAAATTCACGGTTGTGTACGATGCCAATATTTTTGATGCTGATGCCGTTGACCGCCAGCGTTGTGGCGATGGTGGCGATAGCTCCCGATTCGTCAACGATATCACAGTAAATACGGTATGTCTTCTTGATGGTTCCAAGAGAGGAGGAGGAAAAAGAATCCCGGTAATCTCTGGAACGCTCAAACGTCCGGTAGATCGCAGCGCCGTTTCCGGCGGTCATTTCGCTGCGGCATTCCTCCAGCAGGCGGATAAAAGTATCCATGACCTGTGAAATATTTGCGTGATTGGAAATGCAGATATGCTCCCACATTTCCGGTGAGGAGGAAGCGATTCTCGTGATATCCTTAAAGCCTCCGGCCGCAATCATCTTCATGACCTCGTCTTTGGAGTCGAGGTCGTGAACCGTATTGACCAGAGAAGCCGCGATCAGGTGCGGAAGATGGCTGACCGCAGCAGTCACGTAATCGTGCTGGCGGTAGTCGAGCACCAGCGGAATCGAGCCGATGTCGCTGGCCAGAGTGCGGTACGCTTCGATGTGCTCCGGCGCTGTCTGCTCAGATGGCGTGATCACGTAATAAGCGTTCTCGAATAAGTGGGCCTGGGCGCTTGCAAAGCCGGACTTTTCAGAGCCGGTCATGGGGTGTCCGCCGATAAAGCGGCCGTCAAGACCCATCTCATGGGCTGTCTCTTATACACATCTCCGAGCCCACGAGACGGAGCTACATCTC
>CAMTFT010000078.1 GCA_947071365.1 uncultured bacterium
CACACAGTGCCAGCTAAAAATCCTGCCAGAAAGCAGGATTTTTACAGATACTCCGACATTCTAATCCCCAAGTACTTGTAAAGACTCGCTATAGTCACTTTCAGGCGGCTCTGCAATCTTCCCTGTTCGTGGCTAGCTAAACTATAACTTCCGAACGACGAATCTATGTATAACACTTTAAATAATTGAACGATTGTCTGTAGATGTCATTTATACGGCTAACGTCTGTCCATATATGTCACTTAAACGGCTGAGCCAATGCTATTTACAATCAAGCCGACACACAGCAATGGAGAACTCCACATGGCGTATCTGTGACTGTAGCGAGTCGTGCAACTGCTTAGGTCGCAGAATATCGGAAAAGCGTAAAATTTCTGCGTTCCAGCAGAAATTTTAGCGGGCACTGTCCGAAAAAATGTGCATCAAGCACATTACCACGTTGCCCGCGGCGGCTTTGGAGATATTCTGTGGCCTTAGCATTTGCCGGCGCAGCGATTCGGAACAGAGGAGCCATGTGGAGTTCTCCATTGTGTCCGGATGGCCACTAATTAAAGCCGGCCACCAACTAAATGACATTTACACGGAACATTCCCGCCCCAGCCACATATTTATAGTAGTAAGTGTATCACAGGAGCACCCATTTTATGAACCAGAATCCTGCCGATTTTTACGTACGGGCAGCACAGAATGAAATGATCGACACCGGAACTCTTCAGATTACTGCCCTATCGGAACAGAACGTTCCCATTACCAATGCCACGATAGATATTTCATACACAGGAGACCCGGACAGCGTACTTGAGGAGGTGCAGACGGGTCAAAGCGGAAGCACTGAAATTCTGGAGCTGAACGCCCCGCCGCTGGAATACAGCCTGCAGCCCTCCGAGATCATGCCTTACGCAGAGTATACGATCCGTGTCACGGCCCCCGGCTATGAACCCATCGTCATAAGCGGCATCGAAGTACTGAGTACCCAGCTTGCGCTTCAGAGCGTCAAAATGCGTCCTCTTGAGGCGGGTGAGCCCCTGGACACGATCACGATCCCTGACCACACGCTGTATGGCAGCTATCCGCCGAAGATCGCGGAGGCGGAGATCAAACCGGTCAATGTCAGCGGTGAGATCGTCCTGGATCAGGTAGTGGTGCCGGAATTCGTCGTCGTACACAACGGTACGCCCCGGGACACATCTGCCGGAAATTATTACGTCCGGTATAAGGACTATATCAAGAACGTTGCCAGCAGTGAGATCTATGCCACCTGGCCGTATGAAACACTGATTGCCAACATCCTTGCCATCCAGTCCTTCACCATGAACCGTATCTATACGGAATGGTATCGAAATAAGGGCTACAATTTCACCATCACCTCTTCCACCGCCTTTGACCAGAAATGGATCTACGGCCGCAATATCTTTGAAAGCATCGATAACGCAGTGGAGGATGTGTTCCTGAATTACCTGTCACGCCCCAACGTGCGCCAGCCGATCCTCACACAGTACTGCGACGGACGGCGGGTGACGTGTCCGCAGTGGCTGTCACAATGGGGCAGCGCCTCCCTGGGAGAACAAGGCTATGACTCACTCAGCATCATCCGCAACTATTACGGCGATTCCATGTATATCAACAGCGCGGAGGAGGTCTCCGGTGTCCCGGAATCGTATCCCGGTTTTCCGCTTTCCATCGGGTCTGTCGGCTCCGATGTCATAAAGATCCAGGAGCAGCTAAACGCGATCTCAAACAATTATCCGCTGATCCCCAAGCTGACTCCCGACGGAATCTTCGGTGAACGGACACAGGAAGCGGTGCGCACCTTCCAGTCTGTCTTTGGGCTTACTCAGGACGGCATCGTTGGCCCCCGGACGTGGTATCGCATTCAGGATATCTATGTGGCAGTGACACGTATTGCAGAAAATATTCCGTAAACTGTCACGTCTATGGAAAACAGGCTGCGCAAATGCCACAGCCTGTTTTCCGCCTGTAAATATTTAGGAACGTGTTCACCCCGTCTACCCCGCCCAGCCACATTACACTTATATATATTTTGGCATATTGCGATTTATAATTGTTTCGGAGTATATTACGTTTACGTGTAATACGCGATCTTCCGCAGCTCCTCCACCGTAGTCACTCCGGCCGCTGTCAGCTCACCGGCCCTTCTTTTCAGCGTCTTCATTCCCTGATGTTCCTTCGCATACTGCTCCATTTTTTCGACAGAAGCTTTCGACGTGATCATCTCTCTCAGAGCACTGTCGATCTGCACGATCTCATGCACCGCGATACGCCCGCTGTAGCCCGTGTAATTGCACCGCTCACAGCCCTTTGCTTCTTTCACGCGGGAGGGAGCCATTCCCTCATCAAACAGATTTCTTTCGTCCTCCGCCAACTCCCGCTCCCCGCAGCAATACGGGCAGACCTTGCGCATCAGACGCTGCGCCATCAGTCCTACCACGGAATTCGCCACAAGGTACGGCTCCAGTCCCATATCGATCAGCCTGACGACAGAAGACAATGCGCTGTTTGTGTGAAGCGTCGAGAACACGAGATGACCCGTAATCGCAGCCCGCACAGAAATAGATGCCGTCTCCGTATCTCTCGTCTCACCCACCATGATGATATCCGGATCCTGGCGCAGAAGCGCCCTCAGCCCGGATTCAAAGGTCAGTCCGGCCATTGTGTTTACCTGCATCTGATTCAGCCTGGGAACCTTTTTCTCCACCGGATTTTCTATTGTGGAAATATTTACCTGGCCCTTTGCCATCTCCTCAAGCACCATGTAAAGCGTCGTGGATTTTCCTGAGCCTGTAGGCCCCGTAATATAGATAATGCCGTTCGGAGTGCGCATGATTTCCGTAAACTTCCGGTAATCCTCCTCATTCATGCCATACGTCTCCCGGTTATCGATCCGGGCATTGTTTGCCAGCAGACGCAGCACCGCCTTTTCACCGTAAATGGTCGGGATCAGCGAAACACGGATATTGACCGGGCCGCTGTCCACACGAACCTGGCAATGGCCGTCCTGTGGAAGTCGCTTTTCTGCAATATCGAGGTCTGAAATTATTTTGATACGCGCAATCAGCGACGCGTGAAGCCCTTTCTGGAGCGTAACATAATCGATGATCGTCCCGTCGATCCTCATACGAACCAGCGTCCTGTCCTCAAAGGGTTCAATATGGATATCACTGGCATCTGTGTTGTAAGCACGCTGTACAAGACTGTTCAGAAGCTGTATAACAGGCGCGTCTCCCTCACCGTCCGGAGCCTCCATCTCCTGCACCGCGATATCCTTCATGCTCGTATTCGCCTTTTCGGCAGCCTCCCGGGCTGATACCTCTGAATAATAATACGTAATCGCTTTGCGCAGCGGCGCTTCCTCCGAGAGAAGGATCGAGATGTCGTATCCCGTCACCTGCCGCACATCCTCCACTCCGAAGAAATTCAGCGGATCGTTCATTGCAACAGTCAGCACGTTATTCTCAATCTTCAGCCCGAGCATACAATACTTCTCCGCCATATTTCTTGGAATGCACGCCACGGCCGTCACACTCACCTGCATCTCGGAAAGCACGATCTGTTTCAAATGAAGTCTCTGCCCCAGCGCCTCCAGCATCTGGCTCTCCGTAATATATCCGCGTTCAATCAGCACCGCCCCGAGACGCTTTCCTCTGTTTTCCTTCTGGTACGCCAGTGCATCCTGAAGCTGCTCTTCCGTAATATATCCGTATTCCTTTAATACCTCGCCAATCGGAAGGTTCTTAACACCCGCCATCTCATCACTCCAATCCCGCAGTCTCTTTGTCACACATAAATAGCTGCAGCCCTATTGTCATTATTTTCTGCGTTTTTCCGGCCGAATCCTGCGCATCGCCTGACACTGACGCATTCTCATAGGAATAGCCTGTTACAGCCACCGCCGGTTTGTCATTTACGAGAAAATCGATCAGCTCTGTCATCTGCTTCTCTGTTCCGGCACATTTTACGATCACCTCTGCAGCGTAAACCTGGTTCTGCGTCCCCGCCGCACTCAGCTTAGTTTTCTGATTCGCTGTCTCCTGATTCTCCGTCTCCTGATTCGTTGCTCCCTGGCTCGCCGCCTCCTGATTCGACTTCTGCCCTGCCTCCTGCTGCGCTGCGGCCATTTCAGAGCCCGCGTACGGTGCCAGATCAGACGGCGCCAGAGGCATTGTGATCGTGAGGTTCTCTATCGCCAGACCGTGCTCCAGCAAAAAGCCGGTCACTTCGCGGTCGATCTCCTGGCTGCTCATAACAGGATAATACAGCGCAGCCGCCTCGTTCAGCTTATCCTGCAGCTCTTCATTCCGTTTCTGTGTTCCCGGCAGGGATACCATTTTGATCTCCATGTCGTATTTATCCATCTCTGCCAGAGAAATGGTGTTGTCCAGCTCAAAATACTGTTCCAGTTGCGGCATAATTAAAATCCGTACAAAAACAAAAAGTATGATTACAATTGCCAGAAACCAGAGAAGCTTTTTATCGCGATTTGTAAGCGGGGTCATCCTTCTTCTACCTCCTCTTTTCCGGCGCTCTCCTGAAGATAGCACAAAATATTGACGTGATACGTCATCTCAGCTTCAGAATACGCATAGCCGGTGTAGTCGATCTTTTGAAAAAGCCCGGATTCCTGAAGCGTCGCCACAAGCTGGTTGCACAGATCCGCTTCCGCTGCTGTAACATCCAGAGTCAGAAGCCCTTCCCGTGCCAGATAGCTCTGAACGCTGACCTCTGCCTTGCCCTCTGCGCACCGCTGTATTTCCTCAAGTACCGAAGAATTCATTGCCGGGTAGGAAGCAATCACCTGATTCATATATTCCACCGCTTCTACACGATTCGAAAGCAGCAGATTTTCCTGTTCCAGTGTATCCACTTCCTCACATTTCTGTATATTTACCGGGTCGTTCACGTATGCGTTCACATCCTCAAGCACCGTCTGCTTTAAATGATTTGAGAAAACCAGCGCCGCCGTAATAGCGCCGCATCCCACCGCCAGGATCAGCGGAAGCTCCGCATACTTCCAGAAATCGCTGCGTTCCTTCCTGTCTTTTTCCTTTTTCTTTGACGGGAGCAGATTGATCTCAGAGCTCTGCTCGAACAAAACACCGGCCAGCCGCAGATATTCCCCGAAGGACATCCGAACATTTCCATGCTCTATGATGGCTTCATCCTTTTCAAGCCGTTCCACCTCGACCTCCTGCACCATCTGGGAAATCGCCTCTTCGCAGATCAGGAAGTCCTTCTCTGTAATCCCGCTCAGGTAAACATTCCGTATCTCCTGCTGGTTTTCCTGCGTCATATAGAACTGCAGAAGATTGCTGACTGCCCTGGATACCTCAAGGCCGAACTGAAAGCTTCCGTATTCCCCCAGAATATTCGTACGCATCGTGTATACCGCTGCTTTATCCACCCACAGCACACTCGTCATCCGCGCGCCATCCAGCACCTGCACAATACACGGCTTATCAGAAAGCACCTTCATGTGCGCCAGCACCTTTTCCACGCAGATCCGGGAGGGCAGCAGCTTCTCCGGCTTTATTCCCACTTTCTGAAAAACCCGCTGATATTTTTCCAGATATTCCTTCTGTCCTGCTGCCGCATACACGGAAATCCGTTTTCTGCCGCCCGGCAGCTTCATGTAATCAATGATCTCGTCTCCCGACGTTCCTCCCATCTCCCTCTGGATCAGTTGACGCAGCTCTTTTTCCTTCACCACCGGAAAATCAAACTTCTTCAGCGTGATTGGAGACGCATTGACCACGACACGCACGTGTTTTTTGGACAGGCCATGTTCCTTCCATATCTCTGACAATACTCCTGAAACAAACTCCTCCGATATAATATTCCCATTTGAAATATTCCCCGGCGGCAGTTCTCTTAGAAATGCCTCTTTTATCTCGATCCGTCTTCTGCCCGGTCTTCCAACCATCACCCGGACGGAATCATCCGACAAATGTACTGCTGTAACCATAACTACCTCCGTTTATATTCAGGCCCCTGCACCGATCGCATCGTATGAGCCGTAGATCGGCCCGATAACAGAAACCACAACAAATCCTACAATAACCGCCATCACGACTATCATCAGCGGCTCCAGCATTGACACCATGCTTTCAATTGCCCTTTCTGATTCAAAGTCCAGCGTATCCGCCATGCTGTTCAGCATCTGGCCGAGCTTTCCTGTTTCCTCACCTACCAGCACCGTTGAAGCGAATTTTTTCACAAAGCCATCCACTATGCCAAGCGCCTGCGATAAGCTTTCACCGGAACGGATATGCTGGATCACCTCATCAAACTGTCGTTCAATATACGCATTCCCAATGGTCTGACTGCCTATCTGAAGCGACGTGATCATCGGGATCCCCGAAGAATACATGGAGCTGAGCGTCCGCGCAAACCGTGCCGTATAAACAATTTTCAACAGCTTCCCGACTACAGGAAGACGCAGCTTCAGGCGGTCGATCCTGTATTTTATACTGGAAACCCCCAAAAGCGCCTTTAACAACACCAAAATAAAGGCGGCAAAAATAAAAATCTGAAGCCAGTACTGCCTTATCGCATCACTGATCCCAAACATCACCCTCGTTGACAGCGGAAGGCTCTCTGAATTTTCAAACAACTGAGCAAACTGCGGCAGCACATACGTGAAAATGATCAGGATAACCGCAAATATAATAACCAGCAAAACTGCGGGATACGCCATTGCGCTTCTTACCTTTCCCCTCAGTTTATACTCCTTCTCATAATGAACCGCCAGCCGAAGAGATACCTCGTCCAGATTGCCGCTCACCTCAGCCGTGCGCATCATATGGATCATCAGTTGCGGGAACGCATTTCCCTGTGCTTCCAGTGCATCAGAAAAGGAAATTCCCTGCCGCAACTGGCTCAGAATATCCTCATATAATTTTTTCTGCACAGGCTTTACCGTCTCCTCCGAAGCCAGAATCGTCAGTGCCCGGATCAGCGGCACTCCTGCCTGCAGCATCGTGCCAAGCTCTCTTGAAAACTCCGCCAGCACTTTTGCATTAAGCCTGCGGCTGCCCTTCTGCTCCTCCGCAGCCTGTGCTGACAGAAGATACAGTTCCTGCCCCCGCAGCTTCTGGTAAAGCTCCTGCTCATTCTCTGCATTTTCATAGCCGCGCACTTTCTTCCCGGCCTCATTTTTCGCAGTGTAAAGGTATTTTCTCATACCTGAATCTCACTTTCCTGTTGATATACATTCTGTCTCTTATACACATCTCCGAGCCCACGAGACGGAGCTACATCTC
>CAMTFT010000079.1 GCA_947071365.1 uncultured bacterium
CTACACCTATTAAGTCGTCGGCAGCGTCAGATGTGTATAAGAGACAGGCGGCTGTTTGATCACAAAAGGTACTGACCTGTCTGCCGGACGTATGGTAGGCCTCTCCGGCTGTCTCGCAGGACTGATGCTCCAGAAGCCGGATGCTGCCGGCAAGCTGTGGCCGAATTTCCCGACACTGAACATCATTATCGTTCTTCTGATCGTCATTGCGATCTGTGCGGTTCTCGGCTTCATCAACGGTATCGTTATTTCTTACCTTCAGGTACCGGCCTTCATCGGCACCCTTGGTATGCAGCTTATCGTTTACGGTATCTGTCTCGTTATCACCGGCGCTGTTCCGATCGGTAATCTCCGTCCGGATTTCATCACCGTGACTCAGGGCAAGTTAGGACCGATCTCCTTCCAGTTCTTCTACCTGATCATCGCGGCAGCTATCTTCTGGTTTATTTACAACTACACACGCCACGGAAAATATATGTACGCAATCGGCGGCAACGAAACGGCAGCCGAAGTTTCCGGCGTAAACACAAAGAAGACAAAGATCATCATCTACACCAGTGCAGCAGCCATGTACGCGATCGCAGGATTCCTTCTCATGGGTAAATCCGGTGGCGGCGGAGTTAACCTCGGACAGGGCTACGAGCTGGAGGCTATCGCAGCATGTACCATCGGTGGTGTATCCGTAAACGGTGGTATCGGTAAAGTATCCGGTGTTATCATCGGTGTTGCCGTATTCGAGCTGTTAAAGTCCGCACTGCAGTTCCTGGGCGTTGACTCCAACTACCAGTTCATCGCACAGGGTATCGTTATCGTAGTAGCTATCGCTCTCGATATCCGTAAGTACATTGCCAAGAAATAATTGGAGCTGACGATCATGGAAAAAAACAGACCCGCAGAAGAATTGCCGGAAAAAGAAAGTGCAGCCACACCTGAAGGTATACCTGAAGCTGACATCGCTGCCAAAGACGATGAACCAAAAAAGCCTCCGAAGGGTTCCAAGGAGGAAGCCTATGAATGGCTGATCGCGCACCATGTGACGGCCAAAGCCATGGATATCGTCATCGCCGTATGCATCATTCTTCTGATCATCGTCGTCGTGCTTGGCATGAAATAAACCTGTATCTCCCCTGCCGTTCCACCGGCGGGGGATTTTTTTCATGCTGCTTTCAAGAACAGCCGCTGCAAAGGAAACATATTCCGAAGGTATCTCTCGAGAACAGCCGCAGCGTGGGAAACGTATTCCGGAGGTATCTGTCGAGAACAGCCGCTGCAAGGGAAACATATTCTGAAGGTATCTGCCGAGAACAGCCGCTGCGGGGGAAACATATTCCGAAGGTGGACCTATAGGGGTGTCCGCCGCAGGAATATGTTTCCCCCGCAGCGGCGTCCTCCATACAATATCCCACATAATAGTTTCCCGCAAATTCCCGTTGTTATTTTCCCCGCAACTAAGTATAATCAATGTATGGAGGAATCAACATGGACAAAAACAACGAACTATACCGCCTGCTCCTGGTAGACGACGAAGCAGACGTTCTTCAGGTCATGAAGCGCAAGATCGACTGGGAAGCCCTTGGCTTCTCCATGGTGGGGACGGCTGAGAACGGCCAGGAAGCCCTGGAGATCGCGGAGCAGACCCACATCGACGTCGTGCTGACCGATATCAAAATGCCTTTCATGGACGGGCTTACGCTCTGCCGTAAATTAAAGGAAAATTACAGGAATGTAAAGGTTGTCATTTATTCCGGGTTCGACGAATTTGAGTACGCCCGGGAGGCGCTCCATCTGGAGGCCGAGGAATACCTTTTAAAACCCATCAGCGCCAAAGACCTGACGGAGGTATTTCGAAAGATCAAAGAGTCGCTGGATCAGGAGATCGCAGAACGCCGGAATATGGACCGGCTGAACGAATATTACAAGAAAAGCCTTCCATCCATGCAGGAACAGCTTCTCATGAGTATTCTGGAGGGACGCACCACCGGCGAGCGCGCCCAGAGCCTTTTGAAAACGTACGAGCTCAATCTGGAAAGCGACCGGTACGCTTCTGCCATCATAAGGGGAAGCGCAAATTCCAGAGGGGAAAATCCCATCCAGCTCTTAAATCTGTCCCTGATGAATATTATACAGGACTACCTTAAGGATCGGCTTCGCTGCCACTGCGTAAATTACCTTGACCGTATCGTCATCATCTTCCTTCTTGGAAAGGAGGACGGGCTCTCCGACATTCTGTACCACCTGGAACAGATCTGCAAGATATCGGGCCGTATGCTGGATATGCGCACGACTGCCGCCCTGGGACAGATCGTATCCGATCTGGTAAACATCACCACCTCCTTTCAGGAGGCGGCAAACGCTATGGAATACCGCACCATTATCGACGGTGACAGCCACGTGATCTATATCAACGATATCGAGCCGCGTCCCCAGGATTCCGTGGAGCTTTCCGAGTACAATTATCAGGAGATCATCCGGGCTGTAAGGCTGGGCGACCGGGAGGCGACGACCCAGGCCATCCACAGCTTTATCAATACGCTGAAATGCAGGGCTGTCACCCCGGGACAGTACCAGATCGCATGTGTGGAGCTTCTGACAGAATTTACGAAGGTGGGCCGCTCCTACCAGCTCGATATCCGGGATATCTTCGGGGAAGAGTGCGTCCCATGGCAGGAGATCGACCGTTTCTCTTCTCTCGATGAACTGGAAGCGTGGCTTCTGGATATCTGCACCAACCTGCGCCGCACGCTGCGCCATGAGCGGAAGGATTCTACTTTGCGCCTTACGGAAAAGGCAAGGGATTACATTGAGGAGCACTACGCCGAAAGCGACCTGTCCGCCGATAGTCTCTGCCGCCATCTGAACGTCAGCGCCGCATATTTTTCCACCGTCTTCAAAAGAGAGGTGGGCCTGGGCTTCGCCGCGTATCTGACGAAGATCCGTCTGGAACACGCGGTACAGCTCCTGACATCCACAGAAGACAAAACGTATATCATCGCGGAAGCCGTTGGATACACGGAGCCGAATTATTTCAGCTACGTATTCAAAAAGGAATACGGCATTTCGCCTTCCAAATACCGTGCCAGTCTCAAAAAAGAGGTAAATGAATGAAATGGTTCAGAAAAAAATGGGAGTACATTAGGAATTACTATAAACAGAAAAGCATGCAGTTCACCATCTCCATCTCCTTTACCATAGTGGCGGTGATCGGTATGGCTCTTCTGGGGATCACCCTGTTCCGCAGCTATCAGTCCGCCATGGAGACGATCGTTCTCGAGGACAACGCCCGGATCCTTGACCAGGTGGATATCAACCTCAACAGCTACCTGCGAAATATGATGCGGATCTCTGACTCGGTATACTACAACAGCATCAAGCAGACTGATTTCGGCTCCTCCGGCATCGACAATGACTTAAGCCTTTTGTACGAGGCCAACCGGGATTCGCTTGTCAGTCTCGCCTGTTTCACGGAAGACGGCAACCTGATCAGTTCCATCCCCTTCTCCACCCTGAAGGACGGCATTGACGTGACAAGCCAGGACTGGTTTCAGAAGGCTTCCGAGAAGATGGAGAACCTGCACTTTTCTGATTTCCATGTCCAAAACCTGTTCGACAACAGCAGCGAGCGCTACTACTGGGTCATCTCATTAAGCCGCGGCGTGGAGATCACAAGAAACGGAAGCCTTGAAAGCGGTATTCTACTGGTAGATATGGATTTCAGCGGAATCCGGCAGCTTTTTACAAAGGTAAACAGCCAGAGTCCCGGCTACGTCTATCTTGTGGACAGTGACGGGAAGCTGATCTACCACCCGAAGCAGAACCTGATTTTTTCCAACCTCATGAAAGAAAACAATCTGCACGCCTCCACACTGGAGGACGGCACCCACGAGGAAATTTTTGAGGGCGAAGAACGGATGCTGGTGGTCAAGACGGTGGGGTATACCGGCTGGAAGATTGTCAGCGTCACTCCGATGAAGAGCCTGTACGGCAGCTTCGCAAGAAGCCAGATGATGGCCCTGATGATCCTGTTGATCGCCATTCTTGCCATGATCTTTATCAATCAGTTCCTGTCCGTGCGCGTGGTAAAACCGCTAAAACGGCTGGAAAACTCCGTAAAGGAGATTGGCTCCGCTTCCGTGCCGCAGATTTATATCGGTGGCTCTGATGAGATCCAGCATCTCGGCAAAACGATTCAATCCATGGTCATTGAGATGCGCAAGCTGACAGATGACGTTGTGCGGGAACAGGAGGAAAAGCGCAAAAGTGAGCTGGATGCGCTTCAATCCCAGATAAATCCGCACTTCCTGTACAATACGCTGGACTCCATCATGTGGATGGTGGAAGCCGAAAAATATGAGGATGCCATTTCCATGGTTCAGGCGCTGGGAAATCTTTTCCGCATCAGTCTTTCCAGAGGAAAAACCATTATCACCGTGGACGAAGAGATCCAGCACGCCAAAAACTACGTTGCAATACAGAAATACCGGTATAAAAATAAATTCGAAGCGTATTTTGAGATCGATGAACGCCTCGTGCAGTATAAGACCATCAAGCTGATCGTCCAGCCTCTGATCGAGAATGCCATTTATTACGGCATGGAATTTATGGACGGCGACGGCGAAATATACATCCGCGTAAAATCCCGGGATGACGAACTGTACATCGAAGTGGAGGACAACGGCCCCGGCATCCCGAAGGAACGCCTCGCCTCTCTTCTCACCGATGAAAACAGGGAACGCAGCCGCGGCTCCGGCATCGGCCTGCGCAACGTCCACCAGCGCATAAAGCTGTATTTCGGAAACGTCTACGGGCTGGAAATCGAGAGCGAACCGGATGAAGGGACGCTGGTACGCATTCATCTTCCGCTCTGCACAGAGCTGCCCACAGACCGGAAAGGAGGATCAGAGCTATGAAAAAAACGTATTTCCGGCATCTTACCGTCCTCCTTCTCATCGGCGCAGTGCTTCTTTTGATGTACAGAGGCATTTTCAGCCGCCCCACCGAAAAGGAGCCGGGCCAGTATTCCGTCATTCTCTACCAGAATGCGGACGGTGACTGGACTGCCCTACTGGAGGGCATCCGACAGGCGGAAAAGGATGATTCCGCCGTCGTCAATTACGTCACGATGCCGCTGGATAGCTCCCCGGAAAACGAGCTTGAGCTCATCCGGCGTGAAGTAGATAACGGTGCAGAGGGGATCCTTCTGGCACCGATAGACAGCGAAAGCCTTCAGGGAGACGTGGAAGCCATCTCAAAGGATGTCCCCATCCTCACTCTGGAAACGGGCCTTGGCACCCGGGACGCCGATATTTCCGGAGACAATTACGCCATGGGCCACCTGCTTGGCACGCACGTTGCTTCCGATATGGAAAAAAACGGAGAAAAAACCGTCTGCGTCATCAAAGAATATATGCAGCGGCAAAGCGTGCAGCAGCGCTGTCTCGGCTTTACGGATGCTATAAAAGAACTGATCCCCGACGCAGACATCCAAACGTATTCCCGCTCAGAGGGTGATTACAATCTGCCTCTCTGTATTGCAAGCATGTATGTTCAGGGAAATACCGGCATCTATCTTGCCGCCCTCGACAAATACTGTACGGAAGCGCTGATTGAAGCGTCAAGTACCTCTTTGCTGGATGGAGACGCCCAATCGCTCTTCAGAAATCGTGCCTTCGGCATCGGAAATACAGAAAAGACCGTAAGCGGCCTGGATACCGGCAGCATCCGCGGTCTTGTGTATCAGAATGAATTTCACATGGGTTATCAGGGACTCCAGTCGCTGATCGCCGAAAGCCGGAATAAAAAGCCAGAGCAAAATACGGAGGTCAAATATTATTACGTTACTCTTGAGACACTGTATGAACCGGAAAACCAGCAGCTTCTTTTTCCGCTGAAATAAACCGGGCCGATGTCCCCCGGAAAATCATTGAAACTGTCAGAAAGGAAATACTATGAACCGAAAGACCGTATATCTGCTGCTTGCCTGCCTTCCCTGCATCGCCCTTGCCGGATGCAGTACGATCCCGGGGCAGAAAAAGGAATCAAGCAGCCTGAAGATCGGAATCAGCGTCTATGACCAGTATGATACTTTTATTGCCGAAGAGATTTCCCAGTTAAAATCATACGCCCGGGAAAAGGAACAGGACTGGAATATCACCATCACAGTGGACGTGCAGGATGCCAACAAGGTGCAGCTTACCCAGAATGACCAGATGGATGATTTTATCAAGCGCGGCTTCGATATCGCCTGCATCAATCTTGTGGACCGCACCGACGCTTCCAGCATCATTGAGAAGGCGAAAAATGCCGGGGTGCCTGTGATTTTTTTCAACCGTGAGCTTGTGGAGGAGGATCTTCAGCGCTGGAACCAGCTCTACTACGTCGGAGCAGACGCCTTCGAATCCGGCATCATCCAGGGAGAGATCCTGGCCGAAGCCTGCGAAGAAGACTTCTCCTCCATCGACCGCAACGGCGACGGCATCCTCCAGTACGTGATGCTGGAGGGCGAGGCCGGGCACCAGGATTCCATGGTGCGCACCATGTACGTCATCAATACCATCAAGGAAAAAGGGTATCAGGTGGAAAAGCTGGGAGATGAAATTGCCAACTGGAACCGTGCCCAGGCGGAAACAAAGATGAACCAGTTCATAAAAAGCTTCGGAGATGATATTGAGGTGGTGCTTGCGAACAATGACGATATGGCTCTCGGAGCCATCGACGCTCTGAAAAAGCATTTTGGCACCCAGAAACAGGCCGCAGAAAACGGCCGCCCCTGGCCCGTTGTCCTCGGCATTGACGGGACGAAGGTGGGACTTGAATCGCTGCAGGACGGAGAACTTCTGGGAACTGTCCTGAACGATGCCAAAGGTCAGGCGGAAGGGATGCTGGAGCTGGCACGCTCCGTCGTCATGCATACCGCGCTGCCGGAGAATGTCGAATTGCTGGACGGCAAATACATCCGGCTTCCGTATCAGAAGGTCACTGCTGAGAATGTGGATAAGATCATGTGGGATATGCAGATAAAGAACCAGTGAGCAGCGTACCAGATTAATTCCTGTAGTCAAACATCCATGCATACCTAAAGGACACTTAGCATGGCTACTTGCCCGTTGCCCGCGGGAACAAACCGGATGCTGATTTACGTACAAAGGCTCCCGCATCCTGAAGCGAACGCCCTTTGGCGCTTCTCCAGGATGTGGGAGCCTTCTGGCTAAGTATCCTGCTGTTTTACCTGTCTCTTATACACATCTGACGCTGCCGACGACTTAATAGGTGTA
>CAMTFT010000080.1 GCA_947071365.1 uncultured bacterium
AGATGTAGCTCCGTCTCGTGGGCTCGGAGATGTGTATAAGAGACAGACGTGGTAGGCGGATGTGTCCGGGATTCCATTCTCGGACGGCAGCCTGAGGACTGGGATGTTACGACTTCGGCTTCCCCGAACCAGGTGAAAGAACTGTTTGAAAGAACGATCGATACAGGTATTGAGCACGGGACGGTTACTGTGCTTTTGGACAAGGAAGGATTTGAGGTAACGACGTACCGGATAGACGGGGCGTATGAGGACTGCCGCCATCCAAAGGAGGTCGTATTTACGTCGAATCTGACGGAGGATCTGAGACGGCGTGATTTTACGATCAATGCGATGGCGTATTCGCATGAAAGCGGTCTTGTGGACGAGTTCGGCGGCCTGGAGGATCTGAAAAATCAGGTGATCCGCTGTGTCGGAGCTGCACGGGAACGTTTCTCGGAGGATGCGCTTCGGATGATGAGGGCGGTGCGCTTTGCGGCGCAGCTTGGTTTTACTCTGGATGAAGAGGTGCGCCAGGCGATCCGGGAAATGGCGGAGGCGCTGGACTGTATCAGCGCGGAGCGCATCCAGACAGAGCTGGTAAAGCTTCTCGTATCCCCGAATCCGCATTGGTTCCGGCTGGCCTATGAATGTGGCATTACTTCTGTTATCATGCCGGAGTTTGACCGGATCATGGTACAGCGCCAGAACAATCCGCATCACGCATACACGACGGGAGAACACACACTGATCGCGCTGCGGAACATTCCGGCGGACAAGGTGCTGCGGCTGACGATGCTGTTTCATGATATGGGGAAGCCGGAGGTCTTCGTCACAGACGAAAACGGCAAGGATCATTTTAAGGGACATGCTGCCTACAGTGAAAAAATTGCGGCGCGGATCATGAAGAACCTGAAATTTGACAATGACACGCTTCGCACAGTCTGCAACCTGATCCGAAATCATTCCTGGTATCCACAGTTAACGGGTAAGGATGTGCGATCCTGTGCATACCGCATAGGCCCGGATCTGTTTGATTCCTTTTTGCAGGTCAAGCATGCGGACATTATGGCGCATCACCCTGATGTGATTCAGCAGAAGCTGGATTATCTGAAAGAGGTGGAACACATCTGGAAGGATGTGCAGATGCATGGCGACTGTCTTTCTCTGAAAGACTTAAAGATCAGCGGAAAGGAACTGATTGCGGACGGCATGAAGCCGGGGCCGGAGGTAGGCAATATACTGGGGCGGCTTCTGGTGGAGGTGCTGGAATATCCAGAGCGAAATGAAGTAGCCTACCTGCTGGAACGGAGCCGTGAACTGCGGGAAGAAAAAGCTGACAAGACCGGCGATGAGGAAATGCTTTGAAAAAATGAAGCGGACGGAGCTTGCATGATATCAGAAGACAGGAAGAGCAAAGCATTCAGGAGGTGATGAGTGTTATGAAATCTCCGTTGACAACGTTATGTTATATTGAAAAGGACGATCAGTATCTGATGCTGCACCGCGTCAGTAAAAAGAATGATGTAAATAAAGATAAATGGATCGGAATAGGCGGTCATTTTGAGGAGGGTGAGAGCCCGGAGGAATGTCTGCTGCGGGAGGCGAAGGAGGAGACAGGGCTTACCCTGACCTCCTGGAAATTCCGGGGCCTTGTGACTTTTGTTGCTGAGGGTTGGCTGCCGGAGTATATGTGCCTGTACACGGCGGATGGATTTGAGGGAACGATGATACCCTGCAATGAAGGCGTGCTGGAATGGGTGCCGAAAAAGAAGCTGGGTGAGCTGAATCTCTGGGAAGGCGACAAAATTTTCCTGAAGCTTATGGCGGAGGATGCCCCGTTTTTCTCTTTGAAGTTTATGTATCAGGGAGATACGTTGAAATATGCATCGCTGGATGGCAGGGTGCTGATACAGAGGTGAGCGCTGGCTGCGAGGGTTAAATACCCCTGCTGCTTTGCAACACTTCAAGCTTGATACCCCATTGTCTGCAGCGGGGTATTTGATTTTGAAAATGTACAAGTAATATGAGGAGAACATTATGAAAAAGACATCACTCAGGAATCCCCTGTTGCTGCTTCTTACGGCAGTCATCTGGGGAGTGGCTTTTGTTGCGCAAAGTGTGGGAATGGACTATGTGGGCCCGTTCACTTTTAATTTTGTCCGCAGTACGATCGGCGGGTTTGTATTGATACCCTGCATATTTTTGCTGGATCGCATACGCGGTGGATCATCTTCCGGGGAAGTATCACTCGGGAAAGCATCACCCGGAAAAGCATCACCCGGGGAAGCGTCACCCGGGAAAGCAATGTCTGGGAAAGTAACATTCGGGGAAGTAACATCTGGGAAAGTAACATCCGGGAACTCAGGGAGTGTTTCAGTGGAAAACACGGCTGGGGAGGGCAGAGGTTCTGAACCGGAAAGTGTGGCTGTACAGTATACGTGGAGGCAAAAGGAGCTGTTTGTGGGTGGTATCTGCTGCGGCGTGGCTCTTTTTGTAGCCAGCAATCTGCAGCAGTTCGGCATCAAGTATACGACGGTGGGAAAGGCCGGATTTATCACGGCCCTTTATATTGTCATTGTTCCGCTTCTCGGAATCTTTCTGAAAAAAACAGTGGGGCTCAGGGTCTGGATCAGCGTTCTGCTGGCAGTAGCCGGGCTGTATCTGCTGTGCATTACGGATGGATTTTCCATCAGCGGCGGAGATTTTCTGGTGCTGCTCTGTGCGCTGTGTTTTTCTGTACATATTCTGGTCATTGATTATTTTTCTCCGCGGGTGGACGGCGTGCGGATGTCCTGCATTCAGTTCCTGGTCTGCGGCCTGCTGTCCGGAGTGGGAATGCTCTTTACGGAGCATTTTGATTTAAGCGCTGTTTTGCAGGCGTGGATGCCGATTCTGTACGCGGGCGTAATGTCCTGCGGCGTGGCGTATACGCTTCAGATCGTGGGGCAAAAAGGCATGAATCCAACGGTGGCTTCACTGATCCTGAGCCTGGAATCCGTGGTCTCCGTGCTGGCCGGTTGGCTGATACTGGGACAAAAACTCAGCCCCCGGGAACTTTCCGGGTGTGTGCTGATGTTCGCAGCAATCATCCTCGCACAGTGTCCGCGAAAGCAATGAGCCGTGCCAGACGGAGGAGAGACAAAATCGCTGGAAATTTATTTCCAAGTGATTTTGGAACGACGACGGATGATAGGGCGAATGCCCGCGACCGAGGAAAGCGAAGCTTTTCGAGGGCCGCAGCACGGCTCAGAAGTGGAGAGAGGCAACTTTTACTTCCAAGTAGTTTTGGAACGACGACGGATGATAGGGCGAATGCCCGCGACCGAGGAAATGCGATAGCATTTTTGAGGGCCGCAGCACGGCTCAAAAGTAGAGCGGGGCAGGCGAATGCCCCCTAATATACATACAACAGGAGTACAGAAAAGTGGATACAGAGAAGAAAAAGAATATAGTGGGAATGATTTTTGCGATACTGGGCGGAATATTCTGGGGAGTTTCCGGCGTATGCGGCCAGTTCCTTTTTCAGAATAAAGAAGTGACGGCACGATGGCTCGTGCCGGTTCGTTTGTCTACAGCAGGATTTTTTCTGCTTTGTTATTTTATGATACGCAATCGGGAAAAGGCTATGGAGGTCTGGAAGGATAAACGCAACGCCCGTGACGTTGTCATATACGGTCTGGCCGGGCTGATGTTCTGTCAGTTTTCCTATTTTCAGACGATTGAATGGTCGAATGCCGGTACGGCAACCGTGATCCAGTATCTGGGGCCGGCTCTGATCGTGGTGTATGTCTGCGCTTCGACCCGCAGAAAACCGGAACGCAAGGAAGTGATTTCCGTTATACTGGCCCTTGGCGGAATCTTTTTGATCGCGACTCACGGAAATCCGGGGACGCTGGTGCTTTCTCAGCGGGCGCTGATTATGGGGCTTTTGTCTGCTGTTTCTGTTGTTATTTATACGGTACAGCCGGGGCGGCTCTTAAAACAGTTCAATGCGCCACTGATACTTGCATGGGGAATGCTGATTGGCGGGATCGTATTGTCGGTAGTATTCCAGCCCTGGAATCATATGCCGATAGTGGACTGGGAAATGATAACGGTGCTGCTGTACATTATTTTGTTTGGTACAATGACGGGATTTTCCCTCTATATGCAGAGCGTCAAGTTGATCGGCTCTGTGAAGGCATCGCTTTTTGCGTGCGTGGAGCCGGTGGCGGCAACGGTTCTATCCGCTGTGTGGATGAAAGTGCAGTTTGCGCCGATCGATCTATTGGGATTTGTTATGATTATTGCAACCATATTTATACTGGCAATACCAACGAAAAAACATGCCGCGCGACAGGGGAGAGTTTCTGTGAGAAAAAGATATTAATTCCGTATTGTGAAGCAAAAATAAAAGTATGGCATGCAGGGCAGGAAGAGGAAAAGGATGGATATAAAGACAGAAGATTCTATTTTGCAAAGCTGTACTCTGTGTCCCAGAGAATGCAGAGTGAATCGGCAGCAGGGGCAGAAGGGCAGATGTCATGCGGATGACAGGATCCGTGTGGCGCGGGCCGCTCTTCATATGTGGGAGGAGCCGTGTATATCAGGAAAAGAGGGCTCCGGTGCAGTGTTTTTTTCCGGGTGTTCTCTGGGCTGCATTTATTGTCAGAACCGGGAAATTTCCGGTGGCGAGAGCGGCATGGATATTTCAGTTGACCGCTTGGCGGACATTTTTCTTGAACTTCAGTCACAGGGGGCAAACAATATCAATCTTGTGACGGCAGGGCATTACGTGCCGCAGGTGAAGACAGCTCTCGAAAAAGCAAAAAACGCAGGGCTTCGTATTCCGATCGTCTATAACAGCAGCGGCTATGAAAAAGTGGAAACGCTGAAATTGCTGGAGGGTCTGGTGGATATATATCTGCCGGACTTTAAATATATGGATCCCGTTCTGGCCAGGCAGTATTCCAGGGCAGAGGATTATCCATCGGTAGCCCGCGGTGCGATACGGGAAATGGTGCGGCAGAGACCGCAGCCGCAGTTTGACGGGCGTGGTATCATGACGGCTGGCGTGGTGGTGCGCCATTTGCTTTTGCCAGGGCATGTGAAGGAAGCAAAACGGATCGTGGAATATCTGTACCAGGAGTATGGAGAACAAATTTATATCAGCATGATGAATCAGTATACGCCGGGCCCCTCTGTGACAGAAGACCCACTATTGAAGCGCAGGGTGACGAAGCGGGAGTATGAGCGTTTGCTGGATTTTGCACAGGAGATTGGTATTGTCCAGGGATTTTATCAGGAAGGAGAGACGGCAAAGGAGAGCTTTATTCCGGCCTTTGACTGTCAGGGCGTGTTGCCGGAGGGAGAGAGTAGATGAGCAGAGTGGAAAAACGAAGAGTTGAGGAGCAGGGAAAAGGTAGGCAAAGAGCGGGAGAACAGAGAGGCCAGGGGCGGAAAACAGAGAGGCAAAGAGGCTGGGAACAAAGTAAGAACAGGCAGAGAACGGACGGGCGGAAAGTAGAAAAACAAAAATTAGAGGAACATTGGGAAAAGAAGCGCATAAAAAAGAGCATTCCAGGACAGGAGTGTCCGGTGGAAAAACATTGCGGCGGCTGTCAGTATCTGAACTGTACCTACGAAGAGCAGCTTGCCCAGAAACAGGATATGGTGAAAAAGTTGCTGGCGCCTTATTGTCCGGTACACAGGATTACGGGCATGGAGAATCCTTTTCATTACCGTAATAAGG
Organism: uncultured bacterium; assembly: GCA_947071365.1. Classification (GTDB taxonomy): domain Bacteria; phylum Bacillota; class Clostridia; order Lachnospirales; family Lachnospiraceae; genus Choladousia. Next base: position 5,711 of record CAMTFT010000080.1, read on the forward strand.
TACATGCCGTATTTGCGCATCGCCGTGACGGTTCCGTGATATCAGGAATTTATGCGGAGGGGACGCATGATGTGGTGATGGTGGAGCAGTGTCTGTTGGAGGATGAAAAGTCAGATGAGATTATCGGCAGTATCCGTGGACTGCTGAAGTCCTTTAAAATCAAGACGTACGATGAAGATACAGGTTATGGCCTTTTCCGGCACGTATTGATCCGAACAGCCCATCAGACGGGACAGATCATGGTCGTTCTTGTACTCGGCTCTCCGATCCTGCCATCCAAGAATCATTTTGTTAAGGCGCTTCTTGCACTCCATCCGGAAATCACAACGATAGTGCTGAACGTCAACGACAAAAAGACGAGTATGGTGCTGGGAGAGCGGGAAACTGTATTGTATGGCAGGGGGTATATTGAGGATGTTTTGTGCGGCTGTCGCTTTCGAATTTCAGCGAAATCCTTTTACCAGATAAATTCCATCCAGACAGAGGCGCTCTACGAGAAGGCGATGGAACTGGCAGGATTGACGGGAACAGAGAGGGTCATAGATGCGTATTGCGGTATCGGCACGATTGGACTGGTAGCGGCGAAGCACGCGGGAGAAGTGATCGGCGTGGAGCTGAATCCGGACGCGGTGCGGGATGCGGTGCGCAATGCAAAGGCTAACGGGGCAAAGAATGTGCGTTTTTATCAAAATGACGCAGGAAGATTTATGGTGCAGATGGCGGAGGCCGGAGAACGGGCAGACGTTGTTTTCATGGATCCGCCGCGGGCTGGAAGCGATGAAGCATTTCTGTCTTCCGTGGTGAAGCTGGCGCCGGAGCGGATCGTCTATATTTCATGTAATCCCCAGACGCAGGCGAGGGATTTAAAGTATTTGACGAGGCATGGATATCGGGCGGAGGGGGCGTGGCCGTATGATATGTTTCCGTTTGCAAATCATGTTGAAAGTATCGTGCTCCTTCAGAAGAGCTAATTTTATATACTGGATTCATAGAGACGGATGTAGGTACATAAATAAGGAAGAATGGGAAAAATAAATTCAGTGTATAAAACTGCACTTTAAGAATTTGGATGTGCTCGTGAATGCGGAATACCTGATATTGGTAAAATAGTTTGCAACAGGGAAACGATTTTGCGGAAGACACCCATTCTCTATGGTATACTTGCAATACGGATGAAAAGACGAATATGAATCTATGAGGATAAAATATGATTGCGTTAATTGTTGCTTTTGCTCAAAATCAAGTGATTGGAAATAAAGGACATATTCCCTGGAAAATAAAGGGAGAACAGAAACGGTTCAAGGAGCTTACAATGGGAAATGTGGTCATTATGGGAAGACGTTCTTTTGAAGAAATAGGCAGACCGTTACCGAATCGCACAACCATTGTTGTTTCTAGTACTAAAGAATTTACAGGAGGCAATTGTTATACCGCAGGTTCTTTACAAGAGGCGATTAAATTGGCGGGGGATAGAGATGTCTTTATTTCTGGTGGAGCAAGATTATATGAGGACTGTCTCTTATACACATCTGACGCTGCCGACGACTTAATAGGTGT
>CAMTFT010000081.1 GCA_947071365.1 uncultured bacterium
AGATGTAGCTCCGTCTCGTGGGCTCGGAGATGTGTATAAGAGACAGGAATACCATATCATCAGCGCAGGCTCTCTACTCGGCGTTGCACTCAGCAAACAGCCTTCCTTCCCTGTAGGCAAAGTGGATTTTCTGACGCTGTATCCCATGAGCTTTCTTGAATTTCTCATGGCAAATGGCGAGGACGCTCTTGCCGATTACCTGGTCTCATTTGGCAGTGGCAATACACTTTCAGAACCTGTTGCAAATAAACTGTCCGGCTATCTCAAGCAATACTACGTTACAGGTGGTATGCCAGAGGTAGTACAAACATGGTGCAATACCCACGATATGGAAAAAGTGGAACGGATACAGCAAACCATTCTTGACAGCTATAACTTTGACTTCTCCAAACACGCGCCGATCAGAGACTTCCCAAAGATTACGGCGATTTGGCAGTCTATTCCCGAACAGTTGGCCAAGGATAACAGCAAGTTCATTTTTGGCCATGTGCGCAAGGGATGGCGGGCAAAAGACCTTGAAGATGCGCTGATATGGTTGGAAGGTGCTGGTCTGGTATATAAAGTATGCAGGATTGAAAAACCATTTATTCCACTTTCTTCCTATTCCAACCCAACAGCATTTAAGCTGTATATGTCGGATGTGGGGCTGCTTCGTAAAATGTCAAAGCTGCCGTATGAGGTTGTTTTGAACGCGACACCCACTTATACGCAGTTCAAAGGCGCAATGACCGAAAATTTTGTACTGTGCGAATTGCTTAAAGTAAGTGGCGAAATCCCATACTACTGGACTTCCGGCAACATCGCCGAAGTGGATTTTATTGTACAGAATGGGGCGGAGATTATCCCCATCGAAGTCAAATCCGAACAGAACGTAAAAGCAAAATCCCTTGCAGAATACCGTAAAAAGTATGCCCCAAAGTATTCTGTAAAAACCTCTATGCGTTCTGAAACAAATGGCAGGGAGGTTTTGAATATTCCCCTGTATTTGATTGCACAAATGAAAAACTTTCTCTCATGAGTGATGCCGCCTGCAAATTTAGCAGGCGGCTGCCTTTTGTCGCAGTTTCCTATTCTCTCGCCGATGTATTATTACTTCGCACTCCTCATCATCTTCACCTTATCATACACAGTGAAAAGAACTCCCACCCAGATAATAAGAAAGGCAATAAACCTGTTCTTATCCAACTCTTCATGAAAGTAAAGCAGCCCCATCAAAAACTGCAGCGTCGGATTAATATACATCAAAATGCCTGATATGTAATACGGGATCTCCTTCACACCGCGGTTATACATCAGAAGCGGCACCGAGGTAATGACACCGCAGGCCGGAAGCAGCAGGAATTGTGCGCCCCTCAGCACACCGATACTGCCTGCGCCGTTTACGTCCGCATACGCCACGAACAACAGAGCAAAGGGCGTCATGCAGAGCGTTTCCATGAACAGAGAGGTATGCGGCGTAAGCTCCAGCGACTTCTTCACAGCGCCGTAGATGGCAAAAGAGCCCGCAATCAGAACCGCCAGCACCGGAAAGGTTCTCGTGGCAGCGATCATATAGACGAGGCTGGCCATTGCAAAAATAAAGGTGATTTTCTCCATCAGGCTGAGGCGTTCCCGAAACACCAGCATACCGATACCGCCCACCAGAACCGGTTCAAGGAAGTATCCAAGGCTCGCATCCAGCACATGGCCGCTGTTGACGGCAAAAATGTATACGCCCCAGTTGATCGTAATCAGGATTCCGCACACAAAGCAGATGGCAAGATTTCTCCTGCTTTTAAAAACCTCTGCAATCTCCTGCCATTTGTGGATCGCTGCCATGTAAACTCCCATAAAGACCATAGACCAGATGATCCGCTGTGCAAGCACATACACAGAATCCACCTCTGCCAGCATATTCCAGAATATAGTCAGCACGCCCCAACTGGCGTATGCAAGGGCTACCCGAAGAGACCCCTTTGTCGTATTCGTTTTCATTTTCTCCTTCGTATCCTTTCCTTTTCTCGATTTATTCCTGCTGCGAGCCAGGCCAGACGCCCTTTTGATACGCATGGATGTCTTGCGGCTAATGCCACATATTCATCCAGCCAGACTGGCACCGGCTCAGAACCAGCGAAACGATATCTTCCATTTCTTTGGCGAACGTAAAAGGCTATCGTATTCCTCCGCGCTCAGCACTTGTTTCAGCTCTTCCTTCCCGTCCTCCTCCACAACAGCATGAAGACAGTCCGAAAAGCAGAGGGCCGGGTAAAGCACACACCACCAGTTATGCCCCCTGGCCTTTCCAAGGCTGATGCGCAGCGCTTTGTACCATCCCGCCGGAAACGTACAGTCTCCGTACGTGCGATCCGGGAAATAGCATGTCGTAAGAGATGCCTTTGCGTGGTAATCCACATTCTGCGATTGAAGAACCTCATCCGCAATCCCCTCAATATCTGCAAGGTGGGACGCCAGAAATGCTTCCACTGCCTGTTTGTCTGCCGTTTCGTTTCCCGCTTCCACGGATACGTTCTTTCTGCCTGATTCTGCACGCCCTGCTTCCCCCGGCATCCCCGATGCATCCATGTCCTCCTGCATCCACGCAAGCACCGCATCCCGCACCATGTATTTTATTTCCTGATCCCTGTCGCTGTCGCTGTTCGCCAGCACATGGAAGCGAAGCACCTCCTCCGCGATTCCCTGCTGCAGAATGCTTTGGTGTGCTGCGGCTACTCCAAGGTTAAGAACGAATGCAAAAAGCACGACCGCAAGAACCGTACCTTTCCAGCCTCTTTTCATGCCCCCGGCCTTTTTTATATTTTTCCATAAACATCTGACTCTCTGAAACATAATAGGCAACCCTCCTGTCCTTTCAGGAGTGTTGCCTTTATTTTCTGATCTATTCATGCCAGCCGGAAATCAAATATCCCGCTGCAGGTAATGGGATATTTAATCCTCGCAGTGCTCGCCGAATGTACAAACAAGCTTGCCCGCCTGGCTCACTGCTCACGAGGATCAATCCTTCAGCACGGCATCCTCACCTTCCGGAAGAATAAGGGCAAGAATGATTCCTACGACAGCCGCCAGAGCCAGACCGGAAATCGTCACAGTCTCCGTCACCGGAATGCTGTCGCATCCGATACCGAGTACCAGAACGATCGCCGCGATCATAAGGTTCCTGCTGTTGCCGAAATTCAGCCTTTCATTCACGAGGATCCTGACACCTACCGAAGAAATCATACCGTACAGCACGATACTGATACCCCCGATGACCGGCCCCGGAATACTGGTGATCACTGCTCCCACTTTTCCGAAAATACCAAGGAGGATCGCGAAAACCGCCGCAATACGGATGATAGACGGGTCATAATTCTTTGTGACCGCAAGGACGCCCGTATTTTCTCCGTACGTCGTATTTGCCGGGCCGCCCAGCAGACCTGCCAGTGCTGTCGCAAGGCCGTCTCCCAGAAGCGTTCTGTGAACGCCCGGATCCACCATAAAGTTTTGTCCCGTAACGGCGCTGTTTGTCGTGATATCGCCTACATGCTCCACCATGGTGACAAGGGCGATCGGCGCGATCGCCAGAACGGCATCCGCCCGGAATACCGGCATACACGTGAGCTGCTCCATAATTCCCTTATCCATAAAGGAGAAAAATGCAGCGCTTCCCACCGATGAAAAATCACAGAATCCCATAAAGTAGCTGACAATGTAGCCCACAATGATAGCAAACAGGATCGGCATCAGATTGAAGATCCCCTTTGCAAAAATGGACACCAGAACGACAGTGAGCAGTACACAGACCGTGATAAAGACTGCTTTCATGTCAAACGTTCCATTCACATAAAATGCATTATTGATCGCGGAACCGCTGAGGCGCAGGCCGATAACGATGATGACCGGGCCTGTGACGATCGGCGGCAGCACCTTATTGACCTTTTCATACCCTACCAGCTTGATGATAAGCGCAAAAACGACGTACACCAGACCTGCGACGATCAGTCCGCCCTTCACTGCTGCCAGCTTCTCAATAAAATCGGCATCTCCGGCCCTGGAGCTTCCCAGTACCGCCATGATCCCGCCCATGAATGCAAAACTGGAACCAAGAAATACCGGAACTTTACGCTTCGTTACAAGATGAAACAGAAGCGTACCGAGACCCGCGCAAAACAGTGTAATGGACGTATTCAGTCCCGTCAGGGCAGGCACCAGAACGGTTGCTCCGAACATTGCCAGCACGTGCTGAATACCGAGAATCAATTTCTGACCCGTTGATTTTCCCATAATTTTTCTCCTCTTTTTCTTTTGCAGCCTCCTGGCAGACCATATGGTTTTCTCTTTTGAAGTCCAAACACAAGGCTGCGTGACCTCTCCTCCCGAGGCTTGTCAGCAGTCTCAATCTTTGTCTTTCACACTCAGCACCTGCAGCGCTGCGAACGCAGCCTCCAGATACGGATTCTCTGCCTTTGCGAACTCACCTTCATCAGAAAGCTCCGTAAGCACCGGGTCGATCGGCATCTTTCCGAGTACCGGAACGCCCATTTCCTTTGATACTTCGTCTACCTTGCTCTTGCCGAATACGGCGATCTCCTTCCCGCAGTCCGGGCATTTCAGATAGCTGTAATTCTCAATCATGCCAAGCACCGGAATTTTCATGGTGGCTGCCATGTTGTAAGCCTTCTTGACGATCATTTTGACGAGATCCTGCGGAGATGTCACGATGACGATACCATCCACCGGAAGAGACTGGAATACAGTAAGCGGCACGTCGCCCGTTCCGGGAGGCATGTCCACAAGAAGGTAATCCAGCTCGCCCCAGATCACATCTTTCCAGAACTGCTTTACCATGTTTGCCAGCACCGGCCCACGCCAGATCACAGGTGTCTCCGGGTCCGGCATCAGAAGATTGATGGACATGACCTTGATATCATTGTCTGTCAATACGGGATAGATTCCCTCATCGTCTGCCACGGCCGGGCCTGTGAGCCCGTACATTCTCGGAATAGACGGCCCCGTGATATCCGCATCCATGATACCAACACGATATCCTTTTGATGCCAAAAGGTTTGCCAGAGAAGCGGTCGCCATGGATTTTCCCACGCCGCCCTTACCGCTGACAACGCCTATCACATGCTTAATCTCCGAATAAATGTTTAATTCCTCCAGAAAGCTCTGCGGCTTGTTTGCACTGGGGCATCCTTCACAGCTTTCTTTGCTGCAGCTTGAATTGCTGCAAGATTTTTCTGCCATATCAGCACCTCCTAATAACTACACACATTTCATCTATTCTATATCAAATAAACGCATCCTGCAAGGAGTTTTTCTACATATCCTCCAATAGCTTTTTCGCATATCCTCCGGCAGACTTTTCTACATATCCTCCAACAGCCTTTCACATATCCTCCAACAGTCCTTTCTACATGTCCTCCAGCAGTCCTTTTTACATGTCCTCCAGCAGCTTCCTCAGATACCTCCCCACCACCTTGGAAAAGCTCTCTATATTCCTGATGTACGCAAAATCCTTCCCGAATATCTTCTTCTCCGCCATCAGCTCCTTTTCCTTCCCGGTAAAGACACCGAGAACGCACACGCCGTTGCTGCGCAGCCGGCGCACCTCAAAAGCCGTATCCTTCACGGCATAATCCCCGTAATACGGTTTTGGATTTCTGCTGTTCGGCCGGTTGACAATGATATCGTTCGGCTTTCCGTCACTTAGGACGATCAGGATCTTCCCCTCCTCCTGCCTTTGCAGCAGGGAATCGCCTGCAGCCCGGATTGCAAGGCCGTCACGGTTATTCGAAGAAGTCACAAAATCAAGGATGCGCAGATTGTCCTCCCGGGGCGCATCGTACTCCCGGAATCTCTGGAGAATCGTATAATCCCAGAAGCTGCAAAAGCTCATGATCCGGTGCGGGATGTGGTTGTTGCTGAGGGATTCGCTGATGATATAAGCTTGCAGCGCCACCTGGCTTTGACGGTCACGCTGTGAACCGCTGGCATCCATCAGGACATCCACGACAAATTCCGAGTTATTTCTGCGGTTTGTCTTCAAAAACAGCCTGCCGGGCTCCTCGGTGCGCCCCACCTTCCACAGAAGCCTTGGAACGATTGCCCCAGACCATGCCATAGTATCCTCCGGCTCACTTCGGCGGTTTAAGGAGCGCTTCAGCTCATCCGTAAGCTGTTCGATGTTGCGCACCAGCATATTCCGACTGTTGCGAAACAGAACCTTGTTCTTCTCCGCGTGACGCCGGGCATTTACGAACTGTGCATTCGTCCGAACGGGATTTTGCAGTATTCCATCCGTAAGGTAAAGGCTGCAGTCCGCATGGGCGCCGCGGCACAACCGCTGGTTCAGCCGCTTCTGCTCCATTTCCGTCAGATAAGAGCGTCCGTAATTCAGTTCTATATAGGAGTACATTTTTGCGGCGGCTTCCTCTGTGATCACCACGACCTTTTGTTTGCCCCGCTGCTTTTTCTCCTTCTCTTCCTCGTCCTGCTCCTCGCCTAAAACAGTGACCTGGCTGTTCATCTTATTCAGGTACTGTTCCAGCAGATCCTCCGTCATTTCCTCTTCCAGGAAATCACTCCAGTCAAACTCCTTCAGATCCTCTATTGTCACGTCCAGCACGTGCTGAAGGTCTCCGTGTTTGCGCAGAAAGCTCTTATCGATCAGTGAATTGTAAAGCTCGTCCGATACCCGAATGATATCCATGGTATCCTCAGTATCTTCCAATGCCACGATCTTGCGAGCGGCCTCTTCAATCTGCCTCTCACAGTGCCAGTCTCCCCGCAGATAACCGCGAAGCATGGCAATTTTGATCCTTCCCGGCAGGGATGCGCTCATTTTGTGGAAAGAAAAATCCAGCAGGTCCGAAAAGGCTCTTTCTCTCAGCTCCCATACACCGGGACGTTCCTTCGCGATCTTGCGGTATACGGCTGCATCCACACAGAGCTGCGCCAATTCTGTAAGCGGGCGCTCCTGCGCACCGTAATACACCTTCTTCACCATATACATGGCAAGCTCATTCCGGTCAAAAAAACGCGCAAAAGCCCCCTGTTTTACCGCATCGTACAGGGAAATATATTTAGAACGGGAATAGGATTCCATATCCAGCTTCGTATCAAGACGGTAATCCCCACTGACGGTCCACATCAGATTGCGTATTCTGTTTTCCGCTTCTATTTGAAGCTCATCCTCGTCATACATCTGTGCTGCCGTCCCCCTCTCCTATTCTTTACCTGTCTCTTATACACATCTGACGCTGCCGACGACTTAATAGGTGT
>CAMTFT010000082.1 GCA_947071365.1 uncultured bacterium
CTACACCTATTAAGTCGTCGGCAGCGTCAGATGTGTATAAGAGACAGATAGCCGCGCCAAGCACTCCCGCCAGTAATTTTTTCAGTTTAAACATACTCTTTCCTCTCTTTCTTCCTCATGTGGAGCGTTTTCACCCCGCACGGGATAGTTTCTGTTTTAAATTTTGTTTTTGTACTGCTTTTTTATAATGTTTCTTTGCATTTTACTGCATCTATCTGTAAATCCGCGTCAGGAGGTTGTTCCCCCCTTTCTCCGCTTCTGTAACAGATACATAATGATTGCTGCGCCCGCTAAAATCATGCCTGCAAGGGAGATGATGTAGCGGCTCCAGCTTCCGGTGGCCGGAATCTCGAATTTGGGCCGGTTCTGGATGGTAACGGATAAAATGTTATCTTCTACTGTCACTACAGTCCCGTCCACAGTACAGTGTGTAGTCTCTCCTGTACGGTCTATCCTGATAATGACCGGTTCCTTTAGAAGACTGTAGCCGGGAGCTGCCTTCGTCTCGGTTAGACGGTAACGGCCTGTTTCAAGTCCTTTAAATTCTGCAATACCGCTTCCATCCGTCGTGCCCTTCTGCTTTGTAAATGAAGGATCTGCCGTATTGCCATCACCCGTCAGCTTCTCCAGCTCAAACTCTACTCCCGATAGCTTCTGCCCCGTATTCGATGCATTCACTTTTGTAATCTTAAGATCGGTTTTCGGAACATTTGTAACCGTGTAGGTGATGGTGTTATTATCGCCGACCGTGCAGCTCGTTCCATTTACCGTGCAGCCTTTTTGTCTGTCGATCACTACGGTGATTGACTCTGCTAAAATACTGTACCCTTCAAGGGTTTCTGTCTCCGTCAGCCGGTAGGTGCCTTCTGGAAGATCGTTAAATGCTGCAACACCGTTTCCATCTGTCACTGCTTCCAGCGCTGTAAAGGCTGCATCTACAGTTCCGACGCTGCTTAGTTTTTCCAGCTTAAACGTTACGCCGGTCAGCTTTTTGGAGGCATCTGAGGCATCCGATTTTATGAGGTTCAGGTTTACTCTGGCCTGCAGCGTATTGGTGATCGTATAGGCGATATCTCCGCTGTTCGGATTTTCCGGATCCTGTACCGGAGCATACGACACCTGAAAACGATTTGATATCGCATTCTGTTCCAATACATTTCCATTTTCATCGAGCTCGACTACCCGGTATACCCACTCTGTCTTTGTCTCGCTTGATTCATAATCCCTGTACCGATCCAGACCGGTGAACTGATAGTTCCATCCGTCATATCCGGGCGTCAATGTAATATCCTTATATTCCTCTACTGCTGTATACCCGGTGTCCTCCTGATTTTTTTCCTTTCTCTGAAGCTGAGTTCTTATGGAATCCGGCAGCTCAGGATGATTTTCTGTCAATATATTTCCATTCTGATCTTTCCACAGCTTTTGAAGAGAAATATTGATCAGCGGCTTTTTGGTATTCGTAAATGTTGCTTTTGCAGAAGTATGCGTAGTGCTTATAATACCTTTGGCTATTTTGGTGTCAGCTTCCACGCTTCCATCACCGTCTAACATAACCGTCTGCAAAGAAGAACCGTCTATAGGAGTTATTTCTTCAATCGTAAAATTCGTGCCGATCGGTATGCCTGTAATCGTCTCTTCCTGCCCGGCCTTTAACTGAATGGTTTTCGTGATAGGAACATTTTCCAGTCCAATTCCGCCAACATTCGTAAATGTCACCAGAAATTCATAAGTACCTGTAAGATTATCCGCATCATAGAGCTGCTCTTTACGGATCGTAAGGTTTCCTGTTTTTACTTTATTGTAGAAGACAACCTTCAGCTTTGTCATACTGGTCGCATTATCCGGCTCTGAGTAGGAGCGAAATACAAATGCGTTCGATGGTCTTACGCCATCATAAGCATTTTTCATTACCTTTCCGTCTTCATCATCATCATCCACGTGTTCTGTTCTTCCGTCGTTTACCACAGTTGATCGAACGCCGGAAAGATCGTTCACATCTCCATTGGTAACAATAGTACCGGCCTTCATTGACGTAACCGCTTTGCCATTCTCATACATTGTCCATGTCGTGTCGAACAGCTCCGCGTCCGCAAGCTCTTCCAGGCTGATATAACTGCCCCGCCGGAACTGGTCACGGAATATAATTGATTCCTGATTTTTCAGAACAAACTGACCGTCTGAACTGATCATATACTTCCTTCCGTCTGAGGACGTGTACTGCGCGCCGGCCGGAATCTCAAGCTGTCCTGATGTGGCAGAACCATAATCCGGTATGTCATACTGTTTTGTAACAAATCCGGTCAGCTTGCCTGCGCTCGCTGATGGGTAAAAGGTGAAATCTGCAAGGTAAATATCCCGCGGTTCGTTGTAGCCGAACCGAATCGACTGAACAATATTATTAAAACCTGTATCCTGTTTCAGTTTATTCAGGTCGATCTTCACAGTGATCCACTGATTACCTGCCATAGATACGGTTCCATACGTCTTACCGGAAAGGTAATCTGTTGTATTTCCCTTTATCTTTCCACTGGTATCCACCAACTGCAGATACATCTTTCCAAGCTCCAGCTTTTCGCTCCCGGTATAATAAAGCTGAAATTGCAGATAATTCATTTCGGATATATCCACTGGATTTCCGGTCATCGTACCATAACGCTTATTCCGGTAGCTTCCGCTTGAATCATACAGCTTCGCATACCAGTGTGTGGCATTTTTACCAGATATATTCCCGCTCTCACACGTATTGCCTGATTGCGAGCTTCTCTCTGTAATCGAGAATTTTTTTGGCTCAGCAGATGCTGTACCAGCAGCAGCTACTGTACCGAAATGCGTCGCCAGATTTTTGATAGAAAAAGTAAATAATGATGTGTCGTCAAATAACCCTGCAAACAGGCTGTTGACATCTGTCTTATCTACCTGCTTTTCTACCTCAAGCTGGTTCTCATCCGGAAAATTGAATGTTACCAGCATATTAGATTCCCACATACCCCTTTCCATATAGAACATTGTGAGGGTATGCTCATCCGTATTCGAACCGGCAATCTCAAATGTACCGCTTATAGCGCCATTTGTTGCCGCACTCTTCTTTACTTTAGAGACCGTCCATGTCTTCGTTGAACCAGCCCCGCCAAAATTCAGCTTCCCGCTTACCTTTCCATGTGCGCCGCCCACATCAAGAGCAAGTTTTCCGTCGATGAATACCCATACATCGTCGTCGCCGGAGAAGTTGAACTGGATATCCTGCTTTGTCTGTCCGTCATAACAAGTTACCTGTCCGTCATCTGTCAGACGGAATTTGAATTCGAGCTTTGCACCATATCCATAATTTCGTTTATCGGCACTATTACTAATTGGATTAAACGGGAAAAATCCATATGTTCCCTGCCCGGCGCCGCCGCTGTTCAGGTTTTCAATTTTATTTCCAGTGTTATCCAGATAATAGGAGCCTCCATCATTTTTTAACAGCAGTCCTTTTTCGTTGCTGTCATACCACCAATACTGCACAGCGTCAGAATCTGTATCTCCGGCAGGTTCTCCATCTTTTCCGTATGACTTTTTCGTAAATGGAAAAGATACATTTTCATATACCTCGCCCACCACGGCATTCTTGGCATTGTTCCCCTGCAGGAATGATTTGTTGAAATAAGGCGACGGTACAGTTCCGCCTCCCGCCGAGATCATCAACTCTCCGCCGTTCAATGAATTGCTTACCAAACCCTGTGCAGCTTCATCGTAATGACCGCCTTGCCCAGTACCTAAAGATCCCGGATCACCAGTTGCATCCTGAATTGAGTTATTACTGGACATAAAATGGTTCTTATTTTCCGATCCATACAGATCCAGCACGCCGGAGATCGTATCATAAAAACGAAGCGTATCATTGGCAAACGTACTCGGCTGGAAATGCCCTGTGTACAAAGGAATCGATGCACTGTACGCTTTGTAATACTCACTCAGCGCCTGGTCAAACTGGCGGAATGGATACCAGATTCGGAAGCTGGCAATATCGCCATTATACGGATATCCGTCTCTATTCGTTCCATTCAATTCATAATCCGAGTAGTAGTCGTACAACGTACTGTTTACATACTTTGTATCCGCCTGTCTGGTAAAGGTTCCGGCAGAGATATCAACTACATCATTATTTTTCCCTTTTTCTGCATCCCGGATCGTGTATACCTCGTCCCAGTAACCCTCCCTGTTTTTGTTATCGTATATTACTGAATCACTCGTATCTGCGTAGAAACAGGGGGATTTCTCTGCTTCCCACGGTATCTGCAAATTAATGGTCTGTGCTGCTTTATTGTTACTTGCCGGATAGTCATTTAGTTTTTTTCCGCTGTAAAACAGGATATTTTTATACTTTTTTTCAAGTGACGCTACGTATACATCCTTCCACACATGGCCATTTTTAGAATGCTCACTGACTAAAGTCATTTCACCATTTTCAATATCTGCTTCACTATCCCATGCGTGATAATAGATTCTTTCATTTTTCCACGGAATACTGTCATCCGATGCACTTCCTTCATAGGAAAGCTTCGACAGCGTCGCATCAAAATAAACTTTATATCCCTTTACATACGTACCGGTCACACCAGCAATTTCATCACTCAGCGATACCTGATCCTTCGTCGTGTCTGTCCAGAAGAAATGATACTTTATTTCGTTTCCTTCCTCGTCCGTGCCTGTGTAGGTAAAGACTGTTCTCTGCGTCGCGTCCGTGATGGTGTGGCTCAGGGTTGTTTCATCATTTGCATCATGTGTCAGATCAACCGGAGCATTATTTCCAATCTGGAGCTTTCCCGGTTCGTTTGCCGGGAAATCCATATCACTAAAATAGAGCTTCTTATTTGCTAAGCTTGCTGTCCCCGGATATTGCCCCCAGGTATGCAGCAATGTGCTGTCCGCCTTTTCGGTTGCTCCGTAGTAGAAGGTATTTACGGATGAACCATCAAATTCAACGCCTGTTTCCCCTTCCTTCGGGTCGTTGAGGAAATTGTAGACAGCTCCTAACTGGTTGTTATTTTCATCGGTAAACCTCACAGATGAATATTCATCTCCTGGTATTACTGTTTCCCAAAAACCATCGCTATCCGAATCCGTCATAGCAACCGTTGTTTCACTCACACCGTCACCGGAGAATACTGCATTTACTTTACTCGTTATCGCAGAGCCTGTCATATCATAAAAATATAAGGGCTGACCAGCGTACCCCGGAAGTTCTACCCACCTACTGCTTATATAGTCCCAGAGTTTTCCATTAAAAACACTTTCTTCAGTCCACTTATTATCGACAGCAATTTTTTGGTCTTTCCACATATTCTCACTATATGCCTGAAACTGTATGATAAAATATCCATTATATGGACATTCCTCAGCGAAAAAGTCAACTCTGAATATCTTTTGTCCATTATATTTCCGGTTCACATCAGACATATTTTTTTGTACATAGCGATCATTGCTCTCTGAACCTGTTTTTACATTCGCTTTTATCGTATACCCTACATTGATCCATTCCTGCGGCACTGCAAAATACAGTGTAACTGCCGTACCGCTTCTCGCGCTCCACGTCATCATCACCGGCTGCGTCTGCCCTTCCAGCACATCCACAGCGACCACCTGCGTATTCGTCTCTTCCTGCGTTTCGCCAGTCTCCGCTGCTGTGATATCCGCATTCGCTGACTGCGTTTTATGATTCAGCGCATCATTGGCTGTGAGTGTAGCGGCAGGCGGAAGCTCCGCTTCCGCCTCTGTATTCTGCTGTTCCTCTTCTATGCTCTGCAGCTCTGTTTCCGCTCCCTGCTGCTCCGCTTCTATATTCTGCGGCTCTGCTTCCGTGCCCTGCAGCCCGGTTTGCATATCCTGCGGCTCACCCTGCCCCTGCTCACTTTTCTGCAAATCGCTCACCGGGATGTACTGTACCGCGCGGACATCGATCACGAGCTGCTTTTCATACGCCTCATCCTCTGTCGCATACGTAAATCCGAGGTAAAAATCCGTTTTACTTCCGGCCGGGAGGTCAAACTTCAAATACTCCGCCGCGACGGTTTCAGCGCCCTCCGTGGAATCTTCCATCTCCTGTACTCTTTCCACCGTCAGGTTCTGTCTGCCCGCCGGAGTCTGCACTGCCCCAGAAATGGTATTGACGGAAGCCGGAGCTGTATCTGCTACTTTTTCTCTGGCCGGACTGACGACTGCCATTACATCGCTTGCCGGAAGGCCTGTCGCCAGATCTGTCAGGTAAAGAAATACGGTAGAGTCGTATCTGGCATCCTGCTTGAGATCCTCTGCCTGCACATGTACGATATATGTCTGTCCGGATACGGCTGCCCTGCCGGGATCCTCCGGCTCTCCGCCGCTCTGGCTTTCTGTCTCCTGCGTCTCTGACGCTTCCGTTACACTTCTGTTCTGTTCCTCCGTTTCGGTTCCTTCTGAAACGCTGTTTTCTGAATCCTTCGGAAGTATCTCTGCTTCCTGATACTGCTCCGTATCTTCTGTCTCCAGAGGTTCCTTTGTCATCGTGACACGGATACTTGATACCGCAAGATCGTCCGGGAGCTGCGCCGCATCCGGTTCGCTCTTCGTCTCTGTCTCACTTTCCGTCTCTGTCTCGCTCTCGACTTCGCTGCTTATCTCGCTTTCCGCTTCCGTCCCTGTCTCGCTCTCGGCTTCACTATTTATCTCGCTTTCCGCTTCCGTCCCTGCCTCGCTCTCGGCTTCGCTGTTTATCTCGCTTTCTGTTTCTGTCTCTGTTTCGCTCTCAGCTTCACTTTTTATCTCACTTTCCGTTTCCGTCTCAGTTTCGCTCCCGGCTTCGCCGCTTACTTCGCTCTCTGTTTCCGTCTCTGTTTCGCTCTCAGCTTCACCGCTTATTTCACTTTCTGTTTCCGTTTCTGTCTTGTTCCCGGCTTCACCGCTTACTTCGCTTTCCGTCCCGTTCCCGGCTTCGCCGCTTACTTCGCTTTCTGTTTCATTTCCGGCTTCACCGCTTACCTCGCTTCCCGTCTCTATACCGCTTTCTGTTCCGGCCTCTGTTTCATCCCCGCTTTCCTGCGGCTCCCAGACTGCCGTCAGCTCATTGTCGTTTTCTTTATCCGGATAATCCTGACAGAGAACAAGCTCGCTTCCCGACTCTGTCGTCTGCACTGCACTTGCCCGTGCCAATACGCGGTATTCATAATCTGTCTCAGACGTGTGGTACCTGTCTCTTATACACATCTCCGAGCCCACGAGACGGAGCTACATCT
>CAMTFT010000083.1 GCA_947071365.1 uncultured bacterium
ATGTAGCTCCGTCTCGTGGGCTCGGAGATGTGTATAAGAGACAGGATTATAGAGGGAAGCGGACAGCAATTAATCAATAATGTCTGTGTCCCAATCAAGAAAGGCAGTCTGTATCTGTTAACGCTATCAGATGTGCACAGAGTAGAAGCAGTTGAGCCTCTGAAAATTATTTCCATTCATTTTTTGCCTGACCTTGTGTCACAGCTTGGTTTCTCCCGATTGGATGCTTCGTACTCTGCCCAGCTCTGTAGAGAAGATTATGATCTTTTGTGTCACCTGGCTTTTTCTGTACTAAATGAAAAAAAGCATGCAGCGCAGCCATATCATATGCAAAAAATGCAATCTGTAACTACGCTGATGCTGGTATATCTTTTCCGGTATGGAACCCAAAATGCCCAGTCCACCTCCATTAACCATATACAGGAAGCAATTCGTTATATCAATGAGAATTATAGTGACCCAACCTTGCGGTTAAAAGATGTTGCACAGGTCTGCAATTTATCCTCCTGCTATTTCAGCACAATATTTCATGACAGAGTTGGTTGTAATTTCTCAGAGTATTTGTTAAGCTATCGTCTACACCGAGCATGTATCCTGCTTTCTAACCTGAAAATATCTGTTTCGGAAGTAGCATACGAAGTGGGCTTTGAATCCCTTCCTCATTTTTTCCGTGTATTCCGTCAAGCATACCACTGCACGCCTCGGCAATTTCGCCAAAGGGCAGGCTCACTTCAGGGGGAACCCTGGGCGGAAATAGAACATCCACGCTGGGAATCCACAATTACTCCAGCTACTTCTTTTATGTGAAAACCGGTAACAGTATACAAACTTTTGACAAATACTGCTTTCCACTTAGATGCAAAAAGGATGCATCAGCATTTCACAGCTTATGCATCCTTACCTTTTTTATTCAAGTTTTTCTTTCAGAATATTCAGCGCACGCTCCGCCGCCTGTGCCCTTATTCCAGCCCGGTCACCGGCAAAGTGATGCTCCTCAACCTGTGTTTCTCCATTACAGAAGCAGCCGATATATACGAGTCCCACCATTTCCCCGCCGCCCGAATCCGGGCCGGCATAGCCAGTGACAGATAAGCAGCAATCAGCGCCTGCTTCTCTTGCTCCGCCCTCAGCCATTTCTCTCGCGGTCTGAGGACTGACTGCCGTGTACTTTTCCAGTGTCTCGCGCCGGACTCCCACCATCTCATGCTTTGCCTCGTCGCAGTACGTCACAAATCCCCTTTTGAACACCTCAGAACTTCCGGGCACAGAGGTCAACATCGCCGCGATCATGCCTCCCGTACAGGACTCCACGGTCGTCACCGTCATTTTTCTCCGGCTCAGAGCGTGTACGAGAAACTCTTCTGTTGTCATATCCGAATGTCCTCCTTTTTGATAAAACCTGCTGTCATCATCCCGGCTTCTTTACCATAGGCTCCGGCGACAGTCACGTTTCATTGCCTTGCTCCGGCTGCGGTCATCATTTCACTGACATGCTCCAGCAGCGGTCACATCTGCCCGTCCAGCACCTTCCAGTTCTTGCGAAGGTAATCCGCCAGGGAAATCACGGTCAGTATCAGCGCGATCCAGGTCACGATCTGCGCAATCGTATCAAACACGCCGCCCAGATCCAGAATCAGCAGGATCACCATGATCATCTGAAATACCGTCTTGAATTTTCCCCAGTAGCTGGCAGCTATCACTACGCCCTTGTCGGATGCCACCAGACGGAACCCGCTGATGATAAATTCACGTCCGATGATGATGATGACGATCCATGCGGCAAGCGCTTCCTTTTCCACAAGACAAATCATTGCGGAGCATACGAGAAGCTTGTCTGCGATCGGATCCATGAATTTTCCGAAATCCGTTACCAGGTTATTTTTCCGCGCCAGATAGCCGTCCAGCCAGTCTGTGGCGCTTGCCAGAATAAATATTGCAGCAGCCACATATTTTCCGGAATCTCCAAACCCATTCCAAAGCATCAGAAATACAAACACGGGCACCATACATACCCGAAGTACAGTCAGTTTATTCGGCAAATTCATCTGCAATCTCTCCTATCAAATCGTACTCTGCCGCACCGGTGATCCTGGCCTTCACAAAGTCGCCAGACATCAGCGTATCCCCCGTATGGATAAACAGCAGCCCGTCTACATTTGGCGCGTCTCCGTACGTTCTGGCTACATAAACATTTTCATCGGCCACCTTTCCCTCCACCATGGCGATCACAGTGCGGCCAATCATGTCCTGCGCCCGGTCAAAGGCGATCTCCTGCTGCAGCTCCATCAGTTCTTCCTGCCAGTTCAGTTTCGTCTCCTCGTCGATCTGATCTGGCATAGACGCCGCCGGAGTATCCTCCTCCTGAGAATACGTAAACACACCGAGGCGGTCGAATTCCATTTCATCAATAAAGTCCATCAGCTCTTCATGCTGTTGCTGCGTCTCCCCCGGAAAACCTGCGATCAACGTAGTGCGAAGCATGATATCAGGTATCTCCTGACGAAGCTTTTGCACGATCGCAATCAGATCCGCCTTCGTCGTCCGCCTTCCCATCCTTTTCAGCACCGCATCCGATGCATGCTGGATCGGAAGATCCAGATAATGGCAGATCTTCGGCTCCTTTTTCATCGTGTCGATCAGCTCGTCGTAAATTTCCTCCGGATAGCAGTAAAGAATACGGATCCAACGAAGCCCACTGATCCTGCACAGCGACTCAAGAAGAAGGTGAAGTGACTTTTTGCCGTACAGATCCACACCGTAAACGGTAGTCTCCTGCGCAACGAGAATCAGCTCCTTCACGCCCTGCCCAGCCAGCTCTTCTGCCTGCTCGATCAAACGCTCCATCGGAACGCTGCGGTATCTGCCCCGAAGCTTCGGAATAATACAGTACGTACAGCATTTGTTGCAGCCCTCTGCAATCTTCAGATATGCATAATGGCCTCCCGTAGTCACGATACGTCCCGCATCTGTCTGCGGAAGGTATGTAAGATCCTGCTCCCTTACGGCGCGGTTCCCGTCAAGCGCTTCCTCCACGGCCCGGACGATCTCATCGTACGCCGTCGTGCCAAGCACCATATCCACTTCTTCCACTTCGTCCAGAATCTCCTGCTTATACCTCTGGGCCATGCAGCCTGTCACGATCAGGGCTTTGCAGCTCCCGGTCTTTTTGTATTCAGCCATTTCCAGAATGGTCTGTACGCTCTCTTCCTTTGCGTCATTGATAAAACAGCACGTATTGATGACGATCACATCCGCCTCTGTCTCATCATCCGTGAAGCTGTAACCCTTTTTTGCAAGCAGGCCCAGCATCTCTTCCGAATCTACAAGATTCTTGTCGCATCCGAGAGAAACAAAAAATATTTTCATAGATTATCCCTGCCTCTTATCCGTTTCTGACGCGTCAGCCACCACGATCCCCGTATCGCCTGCGCTCTTCGTCTTTCCCTGTTCCAGCAGATCCTTGAGCTGAACCTCCGGATGTTCCCGCTGGATCTTTGCAAGCTTTTTCACCCTGGTCTGAATGCAGATCAGGCTTATAAGATTCGTCAGGCCGTCAATGATCAGACAGATACCGATATAGAGGATCATATGCCGCTCTTCTTTAAAAGGATTGCACAGCAGTACGATGCCCAGACCAATGATGACCAGGGCGCAGATCAGCACCACATACCACTTTGCAAATTTCAGGCGCTTCATATTGAAAGAGCTCTGCACCTTCACCACTGCCCCCAGAAGAAGGATGATACCCATGGCAAACGGGAGAACCGTAGACAGAAATGTCGGATTCAGCAGAATAAAAACGCCAAATGCCAGGCAGATAATACCAATCACCAGATCCATCTGCAAAAAGCCGGCCAGATTGTCCTTCGTGAAATATATGATCCCATACGTTATGCCAAGCACTACCATAACGAAACCAAGCCCGTAGCAGATCATTTTCACTGAGGTGCTCGGCCATGCCAGCAGCACGGCCCCCAGCACGACGTAAAGTGCAGATACCAAAATGTAACTTTTACTGAATTGCTTAACCTCATTCACCGGTAATCACACCTCATTTCCGTTCTATTCCTCTGTCGCTTCTCCATCCTCCGGAAGTATCTTGATCTTACCCTCATTCAGCTCCGCTACCGCCTTTGAAAGAGGCTTCGATACGGTCATCACATCAAGGTCGCCCTTTGACTGGCGTGCAATGATCTGACGCGCACGCTTCGCCGTCGCCAGCACGATGGAATAACGGCTGTTCACCACCGGTTCATTGCCCTCCTCAACCTCGCTGTTGACTACCTTCATTAAATCTGAATAAGATGGATGTAACATAATATTATTCTCCTTTCGCAAACACTTTGATTTCTTTGCGGATCTGTTCTACAAAGTCCAGATTCCTGCTTATCTTATTATGCTGACTGTCGATCAGATTGTGAACCTCCTCCACACTCGTCTCCAGTTCATCATTAATAATCATATAATCATACTCTTCAACGCCGTCCGACTCCTCCACAGCCCGCCGAAGGCGTTCCCGGATGACCTCCTGCGTCTCCGTTCCTCTGTCCTTCAGCCGTCTCGCCAGCGTCTCAGCATCCGGCGGCATGACAAACAGCAGCAACGCGTCGGGGTATTTCTCCTTGATCTTCAGCGCGCCCTGCAGCTCGATCTCCAGAATCACATCCCGGCCCTGATCCATCTGATCCTCCACGTAATCCCGCGGCGTACCGTAATAGTTGCCACAGTAGCATGCGTACTCGATCAACCGGTCCTGCGCGATCAACTGCTCAAATTCTTCCTTCGTTTTGAAAAAATATTCCCGGCCGTCTTCTTCATTGTCCCGGGGTGCCCGCGTCGTCGCAGAGATAGACAACGCATAATATCCGTATCGTTCAGTCAGGCACCGCATAAGTGTTCCCTTGCCGACTCCCGAAAAACCGGAAACTACTACGAGGATTCCCCTTCTGTTCATTGCTCTTCTCCCTTCATATCCTGTTCCGTCATATAACTGGCGGCAAAACGCCGGGCGATCGTATCCGGCTGCATCGCGGAAAGCACGATCTGGTCTGTCTCCATAACGATGACAGACTTTGTGCGCCGTCCCTGAGTCGCGTCCACGACCCGCTGGGTCTCCCGGGCATTCTGTACCATCCGTTTGATGGGCGCCGCATCCGGATTCACCACCGTAACAACTTTCTGGGCATTCACATAATTGCCAAAACCAATGTTCACCAAACCCGCCATAAATCCTCCCTGTCTCTCATGGCTATTTTCCTGCGCCGTGCACCAAGCTCGATTCCGCTTCACCGCATTACTACTCAAGGTTTTGGATCTGCTCCCTCACCTTTTCGATCTCGGTTTTCAGCTCGATCGCGATATTGGAGGTCTCCAGATCATTTGCCTTGGAAAGTATCGTGTTCGCCTCGCGGTTCATCTCCTGGGCAATGAAGTCCAGCTTTCTTCCGACTGCGCCGCCCTTCAAAAGAACCTCCTGCATCGTCCTGATGTGACTGCGGAGCCGGACGGTCTCTTCATCCGTGCAGATCTTATCTGCAAACAGAACTACCTCCGAGGCCAGACGGCTCTCGTCGATCTGAGAATCCTCCAGAAGCTCCTTGACTTTCTCCTCCAGCTTTCTGCGGTATTCCGCTATGATCTGCGGGTAGCGTTTCTCAATGAGAGTTACATTTTCTTCCATTCTCGCCAATTTGTCAAGGATATCCGTTTTCAGGGCTTCGCCCTCTCTCGTTCTTGATTCCACGAACTGGTGGCAGGCGCCCTTAAGTGCTGCCTCAAGCACCGCCCAGATCTCCTCTTCATCGACATCCTGTTCCTCCATCGTAAACACCTCCGGGCATCTGCCCAGCGCGGACACGCGGATGTCATCCTCCAGTCCGAAGGTCTCTGCCATCTGCCTGTAATATTTCAGGTACTCGGCTGCAATACTTTCATTATATTTCAGTGCAACATTTTCTTCCGCAAAGTCTTCATACGTGACGAACACGTCTACCTTGCCGCGCTCCACATACGTCTTCAGTACGTTTCGCATCGCCGCTTCAAAAAAGCTGAATTTCTTCGGCATTTTGATACTTACGTCAAAATAGCGGTGATTCACCGCTTTCATCTCAACCGTAAATTTTCTGCTGCCCTGCTGATGTTCACACCGGCCAAAGCCTGTCATGCTCTTAATCATCTTCTTATCCTCTCCTGCATTCAAGCATTCCATGACGGACGCTGTCCGTCCGCCCTTTTCGGGCGTAAATCATGGGAGCCCTCTGGGCATATTTTCCCATATTGGATTTTATTATAAACGATTGCGGAAAAGCAGTCAATGGCAATTGTTTTTTCTTTTTACATCTGATATCATATTGAGGTGGCGGTTCGGGCAGCGATGACACCGGACGGCGGATAACGTGCATTCTTCTTGCAGGGACCGCTTACGCTTAAAAGTTCCACGAAGCGGTACATAAGCGAGCACAATACGCTCGCTAAGTACCGTCGGGAACTTATGTCCCTTCCAGAAGAATGCACGTTATCCGCCTGTGCGTTGGTCTGTGCGTTAGTACTTGTATCGCTGGCATTTTGTCTGGGATTGCCTGTGCGTTGGCACATGTATCACTGAGATTTTGTCTGGAATAACACAGGTTTAGAAATACTTTACATTGAATCGTAAAAACGGAGGAATACACCATGGCATTAGACGGAATTGTCATTTCCAATATAGTTACTGAATTGACTGATAAGCTCTCTGGCGCACGCATCAATAAGATCGCGCAGCCGGAGGCTGACGAGCTCTTGCTCACTTTGAAGGGGCCTTCGGGACAGCACAGACTGCTGCTCTCTGCCGGGGCCAGCCTTCCGCTGATCTACTTGACTGCGGTTAACAAGCCCTCCCCGATGACTGCACCGAATTTCTGCATGCTTCTGCGCAAGCATATCGGAGGCGGAAAGGTAACGCGCATTTATCAGCCCGGACTGGAACGCATCATTCATTTTGAGATCGAGCATTTTAACGAGATGGGGGATCTCTGCCACAAGGATCTGATCATAGAGCTGATGGGGAAACACAGCAACATCATTTTCTGCGATGACAAGGGTATGATCATCGACAGCATCAAGCACGTTTCGGCTCAGACGAGCTCCGTTCGGGAAGTACTGCCGGGCCGACCGTATTTTATCGCCATGACCCAGGAAAAGTGCGATCCGCTGGATACGTCACAGGAGGAATTCTGCAGTACGGTCTT
>CAMTFT010000084.1 GCA_947071365.1 uncultured bacterium
GCTACGGCCTTACCTGCCCATTCCCAAAGATGATATATTTCGTCGTGGTGAGGGCTTCCAGTCCCATCGGCCCTCTCGCATGCAGCTTCTGTGTACTGATGCCGATCTCCGCGCCGAACCCGAACTCAAATCCGTCCGTGAACCGCGTGGAGGCATTCACATAAACTGCCGCCGCGTCTATTTCATCGAGAAATCTCATGGCATTCGAGTAATCCTTCGTGATGATGGATTCCGAATGGCCCGTGTTGTACTTATTGATGTGTGCGATCGCTTCATCCAGAGAAGATACGGTCTTAACGGAGAGAATATAGTCCAGATATTCTTTTCCCCAGTCTTCCTCGGAAGCGGGAACAGCATCCGGGATACAGGATAGCGCCTGCTCATCGCAGCGCATCTCCACATGATGCTCCTCAAGACGTTCCTTCAGTGCTGATAAAAGCTGTTTTTCTACCTTTTCATGGACAACAATGGATTCGCAGGCGTTGCACACCCCGATACGCTGCGTCTTGGCATTGTTGATGATATTGACAGCCATATCAAGATCCGCCGTCTCGTCCACGTAAATGTGGCAGTTGCCAGTGCCCGTCTCAATCACAGGGATCGTACTGTTACTTACGACGGCACGGATCAGCCCTGCGCCGCCCCTTGGGATCAGCACGTCTACGTACTGTTTCAGCCGCATAAAGCGTGAGGTCGTCTCCCGGTCTGTCACCTGGATAAGCTGCAGCGCAGTTCCCGGAATGGAACAATCCTCCAGAGCGCGGCGCAGCACCTTTACGATTGCGGTATTCGAATGAATCGCGTCACTTCCGCCCTTCAGGATCACGGCATTTCCCGTCTTGAAGCACAGTCCGAAGGCATCCGCCGTCACATTCGGCCTCGACTCATAGATAATGCCGATCACGCCCAGCGGAACACGCTTCCTTCCTATCATCAGCCCATTGGGGCGCTTTTTCATTTCCTGGACTTCCCCAATCGGGTCATCCAGCCGGGCGATCTGGCGAAGGCCCTCACTCATCCCTTCGATCCGCCCCGTATTCAGCATCAGCCGGTCCACCAGTCCCTCCGGCATCTGGTTTTTCCGGGCTTCCTCGATGTCCCTCGCATTTGCCTTCAGGATATCTTCGGCGTACTGCTCCAGATAATCCGCCGCCTTTAAAAGCGCCTCATTCTTGGCCGCGGTGGACAGGCCGCGAAGACGCGGCTCCGTTTCCCTTGCACTGCGTCCGATAGAATCAAGTAGCACATCCGGATCCGCAAAAAAACGTTCCTCTGTGATCAGATACTGTGGAAAGATGTCATGCTTATCGCCCGGCACCTCCTCCATCATCTGAAATTCAAAGGCTACGGCTACTGTGGGATGATCCGTGTGGACAGAAAGATACCGGTCGTAAAATCCCTTTCCATACCCACAGCGATGACGCATACTGTCGAAGCCCACACCGGGAACGATCAGCAGTGCATTTTCATCATCGGCTGCCTGAGCAGTCACTGGCTCCGGGATATCGTAATAGCCAGGCGCAACATCGTCATATGAAGAAATATAATAATACGTCATATCCTCGCCGTGTACCTTCGGAGCCGCCACCTTTTTGCCGAGCTTCCACGCAGTCTCGATCAGAAGCTTCGTGGAGACCTCCCCCTTGCAGTCCATATAGACATAAACGCAGGATGCCTTTTGAAA
Organism: uncultured bacterium; assembly: GCA_947071365.1. Classification (GTDB taxonomy): domain Bacteria; phylum Bacillota; class Clostridia; order Lachnospirales; family Lachnospiraceae; genus Choladousia. The sequence continues at coordinate 1,685 of CAMTFT010000084.1, forward strand.
CTCCTCCATCTGCAGGATCTTTTCGCAGATCACACGGCTTTTTTCGTTCAATACCTCCGGTGACAACTCTTTTCTTCTGGAGAATACCAGCTTTCTAATGTCCTTTTTTTCCATATTTTTCACCAAGATTCTCAATCTTTCCATCTTTGCCTATCACGTCAATGTTGTTCAACTGGCCCCGCAGATTTGCCCGGACAGCCGCAATATATTCTGCCCTAAGCTCTGATTGTTCCCTGCGTTCGGACTCGGTGAGTCCCTCCGCCTTTGACTTGCGGGCCAGCTCGTTGATCCGTTCTAATTTTTTGTTGTCCATCGTCTTCTCCTTACGCCTCTTCCTTTTCCAGTATGTCGATCAGATAAAAATCCTCATTCGACCTGCCCTGAAAAAGAGTACCGATATTCGCACCCTTCAGGATGCGGTGGATCACATGGAAATCGTCGCCGTTGGCAATGATCATATCAGCGCCGGAAGCCGTGGCGATCTTGGCCGCGGACAGCTTTGTCGCCATGCCGCCGGTTCCCACATCGCTGCCGCTGCCCTTTCCCATACTCATCAGATGGTCGTCCAGCTTTTCCACCACGTCTATGAATTCAGCCTTCGGATTTTTCCGCGGGTCATCCGTATACAGCCCGTCAATGTCAGAAAGCAAAAGCAGCAGATCCGCTCCCACCAGGGCCGCAACGATCGCAGACAGCGTATCATTGTCACCGAACTGAATTTCGTATGTTGCGACGGTATCGTTTTCATTTACAATGGGAATCGCTCCAAGAGCCAGCAGCTCCGCAAACGTATTGGAAGCGTTCTTCCTGCTCAGATTGTCCAGCATGGTATTTTTCGTCATGAGTACCTGAGCCGCCTGATGACCGTATTCACTGAACAGCTTCTGGTAGATCATCATGAGCTGCGCCTGGCCGATGGCGGCACACGCCTGCTTTTCCGCAACGTTTTTGGGCCGGTGATGAAATCCGATCGCCTGCCGGCCCACCGCAATGGCGCCGGAGGATACGAGGATCACGTCTTTTCCCATATTTTTGATATCACAAAGCTCCCGTACCAGAGTCTCCAGCTTTGTGAGGTTCAGCGCACCTGTAGCGCTGTGTGTAATCGAAGAACTGCCGATCTTGATGACAATTCTTTTTTTATCCTTCAGTTTCTCTCTGTAGTCCATAACTTCTCCTCAGACAAATATACATCATCACCGCACAAGTCCCAGCTTCCGCAGCAGGCGGATCACCAGATGCCCTTTCGGGAACGTGGATATTTCTTCAATCGTAATACCGCGGAACGAGACAAGGCCGATGGCGTATACTGCCATTCCCACGATGATGGAAATAACCGTTGAGAACGTATTTCCGGCAAATACGTGGAATGCTGAATAAACGATAAATACCGCCGCTGCCATAATGATCGAGGCAACGCCCGGAACGATAAAGGTCTTATACCACTCCTGCCTGTAGCTGATGAACCGCCGGATAGACAGTGCATTCAAAATACATACGACCAAAGCAAAGAATATGTTGGAATATACGACAGCATAAATATTGAGGTTTGCCGTGGTCAGCAGAAAATACAGCAGGATAAAATGAAGCACTAAGGCAATACTGCAGTTGATCAGCGGCTGTTTAAGCTGTCCCAGCCCCTGCAAAATACCCGTAGTAAGGGTGGACAGAGAATAAAAGATGATCATCAGAGCGCCTATCTGCATAATACCGGTAGACAGCGGCACACCCGTATCCTGATTAAACAGCATCGTAATGATCGGCTTCGCCAGAGCCGCCATGCCGGCTGCACACGGAATCGTCAGAAGCATCGTAAAGCGGATGGACATCCTGATCTTCTGCCTTGCCTCACTGCGGTTGCGGTTTGCCATGGCTGCTGTCAGACTGGGAACGATCGAAGGCGACATACTGGATGCCAGCGCCAGCGGAACATTCATCAGGACGCGGAACTGCCCGGAGTAAATACCCCAGATAGCACCGTACTGCGCATCCGTGTAGCCCTGCCCCTGAAGCACCTTGTTGAAAATACCCTGATCCGCCACATTGCTGATATTGTAGATAACGGTACTCAAAATGACGGGCAGAATCGTCAGAATAAGCTGCCGGTATATCGCGTACGCGGATTCCGGCCTGGAATTCTGATCCCGGCGCATGTTCCGGCGCAGCGTACTCTTCTGGGCCGTATATACAAACATCATGAAAATAAGCGCAACCGTGATGCTGACCACCGTACCGAAGGTGCCGCCGGCCGCTCCCCAGGCAGGCCCAAGAGACGCATTTCCACCCTGGGCAGCCAGAGATTCCCCGTAGCTGAACATGATGTTCGCACATACAAGGGTTACGGCAGCATTTACGATCTGCTCAATGACCTGCGAAACCGCTGTGGGAACCATCGTGGAATATCCCTGAAAGTATCCCCGGAAGGTGCCAATGATCGCCGATATGAAAATAGCCGGAGCAAGAACGCGCAGGCCGTATACCGCCAGTTCAAATGACATCAGATACTTCGTGATCACACCGGCAAAAATGTATGTAATCAGCGCCAGTGTTCCGCCGACGACAAGTGCAAACCGCACTGCGCACAGAAAAACTCTGTGTGCATTGCGGTATTCTCCCCGGTGTACCCGCTCCGATACCAGCTTGGAAACTGCCAGCGGAAGGTTGAAGCAGGAAATCATAAGAACGATCGCGTATATCTCATTTGCCGTGGAATAATAACCGTTTCCCTCGTTCCCCAGAATATTCTGCAGCGGAAAACGGTAGATCATTCCGATGATTTTTGCGATGATTGCTGCGGCAGCCAGAATAGAACCCTGGACTAAAAAGTTATTTCCACTTTTCTTTTTCTCTTTCACGTCAGACCTCTTAAGAAATTAATTCGCACTTCCTGCATAAGATATCAGAACTTAGTAAAGCTGAACATCATCACTGTTTGAGTCAAGCACGATGCAGACCCAGGTCTTGCCCTGATTCAGAGTAATCTGCTCGCCGTTTGCATCATAATAACGTGTCGGGCTGAAATTGCCTTCTGCAAAGGGATCTTCTGTAGTAGCTCCGTCTTTGCTCCATGTCACGTCAATTGCCTTTCCTCTCGTGATATACTTGCCGCTTCCTCCCGTCAGAACATTGATATCCAGATACGTATCAGAGTCTACCTGCGGCTGCCAGGAACAGTACTGAATCAGGATATTGTCGTATGTCAGCGGGTTTCCGGTCATCATATCGATCTGCGGATCACCGAACTGGTATCTCGTGTACTTCCCGGTCTGTTCATCGTATACAAAGGTGGCGTTGTTGTAATCATATCCAACCTCCACCGTAGAGGCAGTCTGTCCGTTCTCAAGAAGCACCGGAGCATCGTCAGCCGCGAACTGGTAGTGGCCGTTCTGCAGCAGATAATCGTCAGAATAATTTCTGGAATATCCCCGGAAATCAATACCGGCCTGAATCATGTCATAATTGGTAAATACATTGTGCGGCGCCGGGAAATCATCTCCTCTGTAGTACGTCACACCGCCCTCTCCTTTTCCGGCATCCTCAAGTCCGGAAAGGTTCAGCGTTTCATCACGCCACAGCAGCTCCAGCGCATACCATGCCTGTCCGAAATGCAGGTAGAAGGAATCGAACTCCCTTGCAAAATATACGTAATACTCACGGCTGCTTCGCACGGAACCGATGCGCTCCACATCCTGATAATCCTCAAAAATCCCCATCAGACGCGTGATGCCGCCCTCCACCGGAGCTTCATATACGATCTCGGCATTTGCAATACCGGACTGCGGAAGCGCGTAATAGATGTTGTTTAGCATAACGGATATCGGTCTCGTTCTCCCGATGGATTCCGGAACTAGCTTTGCGGTCAGGAAGCTTCGTACCATTCCATTATTTTCCTCTGCAGAGGCAGTCATGGCGCCGCCCATACAGCCCGCCACCATCGCTGCCGACAAAATTCCTGCAACTAATTTTCTGAATCGTCTTTTCATTATTTGTTCCTCCCTTATCTTAAAATGTTCATTTTTGTTAATATTTCTTCCTGAAGCCGTTCCATCTCTTTAGCTTCTTCCTCAGTCATATGGTCGTATCCCATCAGATGCAGCATACTGTGAGTGATCAGGAACGCGTACTCCCGCTTTACGGAATGGCCGTACTCCTCTGACTGCTCCAGTACCTTGTCCGCGGAAATCACGATATCCCCCAGCATCAGCTCACCGGAATCCGGTTCGAAGCAATCCACTCCGGCCTCCTCAAGAAAGCTGAAATCACCGGGTGTTTCGTATGTGACCATCGGAAATGACAAAACATCCGTGGGCCGGTCGATCTGCCTGTGCTCCAGATTTATTTTGTGGATCTCCTCATTGTCTGTGATCAGCAGACTGACCTGCGCCTCATACGGGCAGTCCATGTAATCCAATGTAAAGGAAATCACCTGCTCTGCGATCTCATACAGCTCGATTCCCAGGTCGTTTCCGTACTCGTTTTCGAAATCAACCGTCATAAAGTACCTCCCGACGCGAATACATCATATTTATATAGATGCATCAGCGCTTTCTCGTTTCTCTGCGTTTTTCTCTTTTTTCATACTCCTCATAGGCGTTTACGATCTTCTGCACCAGCGGATGCCGCACAACATCCAGGCTTGTCATCTGGCAGAAGCTGATATCATCCACCTTTCCCAGCACCTTTATGGCCGTATCCAGTCCCGAAGGCGCCCCGGTAGGCAGATCCTTCTGGGTCAGGTCTCCAGTCACAACGACCTTGGAACCGAATCCGATTCGCGTCAGAAACATCTTCATCTGTGCAGGTGAAGTGTTCTGCGCTTCATCCAGGATGATAAACGCATTATCCAGTGTCCGGCCTCGCATGTACGCAAGGGGAGCCACCTCGATCAGGCCCTTCTCCATATTTTTCAGGAAGCTGTCCGGCCCCATGATCTGATAAAGCGCGTCATAAAGCGGACGCAGGTAAGGATCTACCTTGCTCTGCAGATCTCCCGGAAGAAATCCCAGCTTTTCGCCGGCCTCGATCGCCGGTCTCGTCAGAATGATCCGTCCCACCTCATCGTTTTTGAAAGCCGTGATCGCCATGGCCATGGCCAGATACGTCTTTCCTGTACCGGCAGGCCCCGTTCCGAATACGATCATCTTTTTCCGGATGGCGTCAACGTATGCTTTCTGCCCCAGAGTCTTCGGCTTGATCGGCTTGCCGTTTATCGTATGGCAGATACAGTCACTGTCCATCTCCACCAGTGAAGACTCCCTCTCCTCCATGGAAAGAGCAATGGAATAATCCACGTTCTGCTCCGTAATGGCCGTACCCCTCATGGAAAGTTCATACAGACTCTCAAGAATCTTTTTGGCCCGAACCGCTCCTGTGGGACTGCCAAGAATCTTGATCTCACCGTCACGGTTGAGTACCGTGACCTGAAATGCACGCTCTATTTTTTTAACGTATTGGTCGAACTGGCCGAATATATTCTGTATCTGTCTCTTATACACATCTGACGCTGCCGACGACTTAATAGGTGT
>CAMTFT010000085.1 GCA_947071365.1 uncultured bacterium
AGATGTAGCTCCGTCTCGTGGGCTCGGAGATGTGTATAAGAGACAGGTATGGCTCGCCCTGGCTGCGCTGGTCGGTGAAGCTGCCGATTGATAACGTGCTGGAAAATATCAGGATGGAGTACGGTGGGAAAGCGGCAGAATCTGGTGAAAGTTCGCAGGAATTGTCAACGATTACGGATATCAAAGTGGACGGGCGACGCGGCGATGGACAGGTTCAGGCGCTTACAATAATCTGTGGCGACGAATCATTCCATATAGAGGGGGAATACAATATCAGGAAAATTCTCGGGAATATGCAGACGGAAATCACGCTGCTGGATGGTTCCGTGACCAGCAAGATGCAGCTTTTACCCAGCGCTTTTTTCTGTCTGGAAATGACAGAGGGATATATCAATGTCAGAGGAGGCGGATACGGCCACGGCAATGGCATGAGCCAGTGCGGAGCGGCAGAAATGGCGGACTTGGGGCTGGACTATAAGGCAATTTTGGAGTATTATTATGATGTATCTGTCGTGGGGGACAGTGAGGAATGAAATCGGAAACAGGAAAGAGAACAGAGCTATGAAAATGATACGTAATGCTGTGGAACTGATTTACAGATTTACGGTAAAAATGAGAAATGACAGAGTCAGAGCTCACTCTGCGGAGGCGGCTTTTTTTATCATAATGAGTGTTTTTCCTGTGCTGATGCTGCTTCTGACGCTGGTGCAGTTCACACCGCTGACTCAGACGGAAGTGATAATGACGATTGAAAAGATCACGCCCTTTGAAATATCCGGGCTTTTGAAGCCTATGGTCAGCAGCGTTTTCCGTCAGTCGCCGGCGCTTTTGTCCTGGTCGGCTATCGTGGCCGTGTGGGTGGCCGGGAAAGGTGTTATGGGGCTCACGGACGGCCTGAATTCCATTTACAGAATAGAAGAGACGAGAAATTATTTTGTCATCCGTTTTCGCGCCGCATGCTATACGATCGTTCTGGTGGTAGCGCTGGTCATCAGCCTCGGCGTTCTTGTATTCGGATATACGATTCAGAATTATTTCAGCACGTGGGTTCCTCTGCTGAGGAGATTTCCTGATGCAATGATGTTGCCTATGGCCATAGCCCTTGTAATACTTATATTTTTATTCCTGATGATGTATATGTTCCTGCCGAACCGGCGGAGAAAATTCCGGACGCAGTTTCCGGGAGCGATTTTCACTGCCGTGGCCTGGGCGGTATTTTCGTATGCGTTTTCCATATATCTCGATTATGCGGTGAATATGTCTGTGATCTACGGCAGCCTTACGACGCTGGTGGTGGTGATGCTGTGGCTGTACTTCTGCATGTACCTGTTCTTTTTGGGGGCGGAGATCAATCACTATCTGGCGCATCCGGAGCTGTTCACAAAAACTTCTTGACAGAAAAATATGTTGTGCTAAAATAAGCAATAGCTGAAAAAATAAAGGCAATGATGGTGCACAGTAGTGAACTGTTTTCCGACAGAGAGAGGATGTCATCGGCTGGAAGCATTCTCAGGTTCAGACAGGAATCGAATTTCACACCGGAGCTGTACTTCTGAACGGATCATGCATCCCGGTAGGAAGTGACGTTCATGCACGTTACGCATACCGAGTGCCTGCCGTCTGGCAGGAATCAGGGTGGTACCACGGAACAGATGCTTCGTCCCTTTGCGGGACGGGGCTTTTTTGTTTACCAGTTCAACACATCAGAAAAATGCGGTCTGATGTGTAGTGATATCCATCAAAAACGTTAGAAAAGTATATTCACCATAAAGGAAAGGAAGAAAATCATGAAAGACAAATTGCAGTCAATCAAAGAAGAAGCGCTGGCTCAGATCGAACAGGCCGGCATGCTGGACAAGCTGAATGATGTCAGAGTCAATTTCCTTGGAAAAAAGGGAAAGCTGACAGCCGTACTGAAAAGTATGAAGGAGGTCGCACCGGAGGATCGTCCGGCGTTTGGACAGCTTGTGAATGAGACGAGAGCACAGATCGAGAGTGTGCTGGAGGAGACGAAGAAGAAGCTGGAGCAGCAGGCGCTGGAGCTGCAGCTTAAGGCTGAGGTCATTGATGTGACGCTTCCGGCAAAGAAAAACAATGTGGGCCATCGCCATCCGAATACGATCGCCAGAGAAGAGGTAGAACGTATCTTTATCGGCATGGGCTATGAGGTAATGGAAGGCCCGGAAATCGAGTACGATGAGTACAATTTCGAAAAGCTGAATATCCCGGCAAACCATCCGGCAAAGGATGAGCAGGATACTTTCTATATCAATAAGGAAATCGTTCTTCGTACTCAGACATCTCCCGTACAGGCAAGAGCGATGGAAAAGGGCAAGCTGCCGATCCGTATGATCTCACCGGGCCGCGTATTCCGTTCGGATGAGGTGGATGCAACGCATTCCCCGTCCTTCCATCAGATCGAGGGACTTGTGATCGACAAAAATATTACATTTGCAGACCTGAAGGGAACTCTGGAGCAGTTCGCAAAGGAGCTTTTCGGTGAGGAGACGAAGACGAAGTTCCGTCCGCATCACTTCCCGTTCACGGAGCCGAGCGCTGAGGTGGATGTCTCCTGCTTCAAGTGCGGAGGAAAGGGCTGCCGCTTCTGTAAGGGCAGCGGCTGGATCGAGATCCTTGGCTGCGGCATGGTACATCCGCACGTACTGGAAATGTGCGGCATCGACCCGGAGGTGTACACCGGCTTTGCATTCGGTGTGGGACTGGAGCGTATCGCGCTGCTGAAATATGAGATCGACGATATGAGACTGCTGTATGAGAACGACGCCCGCTTCCTGAAACAATTCTGATGAAAACAAAAAAGGAGAAGAAAAATGAATACGACATTATCATGGATTAAAGCATACGTTCCTGATCTGGATGTGACGGCTCAGGAATATACGGATGCAATGACTCTCTCCGGAACAAAGGTGGAGGGATACGTAGAGGCAGACAGAGATCTGGATAAAATTGTGATCGGCCAGATCGAGAAGATCGAGCGCCATCCGGACGCGGACAAGCTGATCATCTGTCAGGTAAATGTAGGTACGGAGACGACGCAGATCGTTACGGGTGCGCCGAATGTAAAGGTAGGAGATAAGATTCCGGTCGTTCTGGACGGCGGCCGCGTTGCCGGAAATCATGACGGAAAGATGACAGAAGGCGGAATCCTGATCAAAAAAGGCAAACTGAGAGGCATCGAGTCGAACGGTATGATGTGTTCCATCGAAGAGCTGGGCTCATCGAAGGAGATGTACCCGGAGGCGCCGGAATACGGTATCTATATTTTCCCGGAGGATGCCGAGGTAGGCGCGGATGCCATTGAAGCTCTGGGGCTTCATGACGTGACGTTTGAGTATGAGATCACGTCAAACCGTGTAGACTGTTTCTCCGTTATCGGTATTGCAAGGGAAGCGGCAGCGACGTTCCGTAAGGAATTCCATCCGCCGGTGGTGACGCCTACGGGAAATGATGAGCAGGCATCGGACTATGTGAAGGTCACGGTAAAGGACCCTGAGCTTTGTCCGCGTTACATCGCAAGAGTTGTGAAAAATATTAAGATCGCCCCGTCACCGAAGTGGATGCAGCGTCGTCTGGCGGCAGCAGGCATCCGTCCCATCAACAATATCGTTGATATTACGAACTACGTGATGGAAGAGTACGGACAGCCGATGCACGCGTACGATTACGATACGCTGGCAGGCCATGAGATCATCGTGCGCCGCGCCGGGAAGGATGAGAAGTTCACGACACTGGATGGCCAGGAACGTACGATGGACGAGAACGTTGTCATGATCTGTGACGGCGAGAAGTCCGTAGGTATCGGCGGCATCATGGGCGGTGAGAACTCCATGATCACGGATGATGTGAAGACGATGATGTTTGAGGCAGCCTGCTTCGACGGCACGAATATCCGTCTGTCCGCCAAGCGGATCGGCCTTCGTACAGAGGCATCTGCGAAATTCGAAAAGGGCCTGGATCCGAACAATGCCAAAGAGGCCATTGACCGGGCATGCCAGCTTGTGGAAGAGCTGGGAGCCGGTGAGGTAGTCGGCGGTATGGTGGATGTATACAGCCGGAAAAAGGAGCCGGTGCGCATCGCATTTGAGCCGGACAAGATCAACGCCCTTCTGGGAACAGACATTGCGCCGGAGCAGATGCTGGAATACTTCTACAAGATCGATCTGGAATACGATAAAGATACGAATGAGGTCATTGCACCGACATTCCGCCATGATCTGTTCCGCACGGCTGATCTGGCTGAGGAAGTGGCAAGATTCTACGGATACGACAACATTCCGACGACGCTGCCCAGCGGCGAGGCGACGACAGGAAAGCTTCCGTTTGATTTGCGCGTCCGGGAGGTAGCACAGGATATCGCAGAATACTGCGGATTTTCCCAGGGTATGATGTACTCCTTCGAAAGCCCGAAGGTATACGATAAGCTGATGATCCCGCAGGATTCCCCGCTTCGGAATGCCATCCGGATCCTGAACCCGCTGGGAGAGGATTTCAGTATCATGCGTACCATTTCGGTGGGTGGTATGCTGACCTCTCTGGCATTTAATTACAACCATCGCAACAAGAATGTACGGCTGTATGAGCTTGGAAATATTTATCTTCCGAAGGCTCTTCCGCTTACGGAGCTTCCAGACGAGCGTATGCAGTTCACCCTCGGAATGTACGGCGACGGCGATTTCTTCACCATGAAGGGTGTTGTGGAAGAATTCCTGGATAAGCTTGGCATCGCAGGGCGCCGGACGTATTCACCGAAGAGCGACAGGCCGTATCTGCATCCGGGACGTCAGGCAGAGATCCTCTACGGAGATACAGTTCTCGGATATCTCGGCGAGGTACATCCGCTGGTGGCAGCAAATTATGGAATCGGCGAGAAAGCGTATATCGCTGTGCTGGATATGCCGGAGGTGACGCGTCTTGCGACCTTCGACCGGAAATATATGGGTATTGCCCGGTATCCGGCTGTGACACGTGACATCAGTATGGTGGTTCCGAAGAATGTCCTGGCAGGGGATATTGAAGCAATGATCATTCAGCGTGGAGGAAAGATTCTGGAGGGCTGCAGCCTCTTTGATATTTATGAGGGCGCGCAGATCAGACAGGGCTTCAAGTCCATGGCATATTCCATCGTCTTCCGGGCAAACGACCGTACTCTGGAGGAGAGCGATATTACATCTGCCATGAAGAAGATATGGAATGGCCTTGAGTCCCTCGGCATCGAGATCCGGTCATGAGGCTGTATATCATCCGCCACGGTGAAACTCCGTGGAACACACAGCTTCGTCTGCAGGGACAGACGGATATAGAATTGAATGAAAAGGGGCGTGCGCTGGCAGAAGTGACAGCGCGCGCCATGAGGGGAATCCCTTTTGATATGGTCATCACAAGTCCGCTTGTACGGGCGAGGGAGACTGCCGATATCGTGCTGGAGCACAGGGATATTCCGGTCATTACAGAAGAGCGGATTCGCGAGATCGGCTTTGGAGAGATGGAGGGACGGCAGATCTCCGAAGAAGAAAAACATGATCCGAATTCAGAATTTTACTGCTTTTTCCATGATCCGGAACATTATGTCCCGGCCAGGGGCGGCGAGACGATCGCTTCCCTTCTGGAGCGGACGGCAGATTTTCTGAATGAGCTGAAACAGAAACAGGAATGGTACGAAAAGACCATTTTAATCTCTACTCACGGTGCGGCATCGAGAGGACTTCTGGCAGCCATCAAGCATACGCCGAAAAAAGGCTTCTGGGAAAATGGCGTGCCGAAGAACTGCGCAGTCACAATTGTCGATCTGGAGCACGGTGAATGGATCATAAAAGAACAGGATAGAGTATATTATGAAGACGTCTGATTTTTACTTTGATCTTCCCAAGGAGCTGATCGCTCAGGACCCGCTGGAGGATCGATCTTCCTCGAGGCTGCTGGTGCTGGATAAAAAGTCCGGTGAAATGCAGCACCGCCATTTTTATGAGATCCTTGATTATCTGAAGGCGGGCGACTGCCTCGTGCTGAACAATACGAAGGTCATTCCGGCGCGGCTCTACGGTGTACGCGAGGGTACAGGAGCCATGATCGAGATCCTTCTTCTGAAGCGCCGGGAGAACAATATATGGGAAACGCTGGTAAAGCCGGGAAAGAAGGCGAAGCCGGGCACAAAAATCATTTTTGGCGACGGAATTCTTACGGGTGAGGTGCTTGAGATCGTGGAGGAGGGCAACCGCCTGATTCGGTTTACGTATGAGGGCATATTCGAGGAGATCCTGGACAGACTGGGACAGATGCCCCTGCCGCCATACATCACCCATGAGCTGAAGGATAAGAACCGTTACCAGACGGTGTATGCGAAGCACGAGGGCTCAGCGGCGGCTCCCACGGCGGGACTTCACTTTACGCCGGAGCTTCTTGATAAGGTTCGGGAAAAAGGCATCCGGATCGCCGAGGTGACGCTTCATGTGGGGCTTGGAACCTTCCGTCCCGTAAAGGTGGAGGATGTGACGCAGCACCATATGCACTCAGAATTTTATGAGGTGACGGAGGAAGCGGCAGAGATCATCCGCAGCACAAAATCCTCCGGCGGCCGTGTTATCTGCGTCGGTACAACGAGCTGCCGCACGATAGAGTCCGTGGCAGCCAGATTTGACGGAGATATCCGGCCATGCAGCGGCTGGACAGAGATATTTATTTACCCCGGCTTTGAATTCAGGCTGCTGGACGGGCTGATCACGAACTTCCATCTGCCGGAGTCCACGCTTCTGATGCTGGTATCTGCGCTGGCAGGACGGGAGCATATCCTGGCTGCGTATGAAGAGGCGGTGAAGGAGAGGTACAGATTTTTCTCCTTCGGAGATGCCATGATGATTTTATAGATGAGTTTATAATGGAACGTTTTTATCACAGGGGACGAATTCTCCTGTGACATAAGAAAAACGGCAGCCCGGGCGACTCGGCTGCCGTTTCTAATGGATCATTTTTTTGAAGGCTTTTTCTTTTTACGGAACTGCTTTTCTGCCAGATACACTTCTTCGTACAATTTCGGATTCGTTACTTTCACGTATTTTCCTTTTACCCCCTGAGATTTCGTACTGATTGTTCCCTGTCTCTTATACACATCTGACGCTGCCGACGACTTAATAGGTG
>CAMTFT010000086.1 GCA_947071365.1 uncultured bacterium
ACACCTATTAAGTCGTCGGCAGCGTCAGATGTGTATAAGAGACAGTCCTTCTTCCCTGCTATGACAAGCGTCTTTATCCCAAGAGCGTTCAGCTCTGATGGCCTGATATTCGGGTCATTCACCATCAGGCCCAGCATCTCCGCGTTTTTTCTGGCTTCCGGACTTTTTTTCGCGAACAGCGAAGCGATCCGGTATCCCAGTTCAATGGGAAGCTGCACCGAAGTCCTGACTCCGGAAGCATCCAGATTCGCACCGTTCAGGATCAGCCTGTCCACCCTCTCTGGATATTTCAGCGCAAAGGCAAGCGCAATGTTTCCGCCATCCGAAAAGCCGAGTATATGCGCTTTATCTATGGAATGCTCATCCATAAAATCATGCAGATCCTCCGCGAACTGCCGTATCGTAAAAGGCGCCTTTCCTCTGGGCGATTTTCCGTGTCCCCTGGTGTCAATTGCAATGACTCTGTACTTTGCGGAAAAATACGGGATCTGCTTCTCAAAATATTCAAGGCTCTCTCCGTTGCCGTGCAAAAGGATCAGCGACGCGCCCGTTCCCTTTTCTGTATAGTGAAGTGTAATTTCCATAACTTCCCCTTTTTACTTTTTCAAATGCACCACAACAAATTCGCAGTGCTTTCCTGTCCGAAGCGGATAGCCCCATCCGGCTATTCCCGAGGATACGATAAGCTCCATATCGCCAAAGCTCTCCCGCCCGTAATTCACAGTCTCTTTATCAAAAAGTGTGGTGATCAGCCCCACCGGCCACATCTGTCCCGCATGAGTATGGCCTGAAAGCATCAGGTCATATCCCGCCTTTTCATTTTCTTCCATTCCCCGGGGCTGGTGATCCGCCAGGATATGAAAAGAAGAATCAGGAATATCTTTCAGCAGCCTTGCAGCACTCTTCCGCTTGCGATCGGATCTGCGGGCATCTGACCGGTCCTGCCTCCCGCTCAGGCTCAGCTCGCCGTTTATCTCTACCGTCTCATCCTCCAATATCCCGATCCCGTTCTCCCGGATTGTCTGTGACAATTGCTGCTCTGTAAAATCACAGTTCTTTGCATACCTTCCTTTATCGTGATTTCCATAAACATAATAAACACCGTACGCACTGTCGATCCTGCCGAGAGTCCCAAATGCTTCCCGAACCTGCTGCAATGAAGCCGACTCGTCCACAATATCACCGCCGAGCACCACCAGATCCGGATCTTCCTCTTCTATCTGGTCACAGTATTCTGATAGCTGCTCCTGATCCATCGTCGTTCCGAAATGCAGGTCTGACAAAAAGACGATTTCGTATCCCTCATCCCGGATATCCTTTTTGGTGGACACCGTATATTCCGTGACAACGACGTGATGCATATTCACGTAGGCATACGCAAGTACCGAAAGCGTCATCACAGCCGCAAGGATTCCGCTGCGCCACATAAAATCCCAGCCCCGGCATGATCTGGCGGCTCCTTCCTGCACGTTCTTTATGTGCCTTATGTCCTTTACGTTCTTTATATCCTTTACGTTTTTTATGTTCTTTATATCTTTTACTTCTTTTGTGCCATGTATTCCATCTGCCTGCCCAGGTATTCCAGGCTGCTTCCTTCCCGTCCTTTTCGCCTTCTTCATGCAGGATCTTATCACAAAACGTATCATATCGACCACTGCCGATATAACGGCAAAATGCAAAACCAGAGCCGCCCATAGCCCGAAAAGATTATAGGCTGGCGCCGTTATCAGAACTGCCAGCAGCCCGGACACCCCTCTTTGCAACCATACCATGTGATCTGATGCAAACATTTTTAATATTCTTCGAATAAAAAAGTACAGATAGATACACAGCGGAATCATAAATATTCCGGCAGCACTCAAACGTCCAAACATAATTTCTCCAGCCCCCATTTTTCTGTCATTGGCCGTCACAGCTCTTCCCAAATGTCATGTTCTGCTGCGAAGCGCTGTTTTAGTATCTGCTGCCAGGGTCATATTTATTCGGTGCAGTCCACCCGGGCTTCATCGGATAAAATGGGTGCTCTGACGTTCTTCTTTTTCCGGCAGGCCGTATTTTTCCTTACCCAGCTCAATACTCTTCATCAGAAATACCATATTTCTGGCCAGCGTCCGCATCGACTGCAGCCCTTCCGCGTCCTGCAGCGCCTCGCCCTGCTGCCTTCCGTGAATGCTGTTCCAATACTGCCCCGATGCCACCGGCATTCCCGATATGGTAAAATACTTATTCAGCTCATCAAAGGTGGAAGAAAGGCCGCCGCGCCGGGCAGCTACTACGCCTGCTCCCACCTTCATCGTCTTGTCAAAGTTTGTGCTGTAAAACAGTCTGTCCAGAAAAGCGATCAGCGTCGCATTCGCTGAACCGTAATAAACCGGGCTTCCCACCACCAGGCCGTCACATTCCTTAAACTTTGCTGCTGCCTCATTTACAGCATCATCAAATACACATTTTCCTTCCCATGCACAGGAACCACATGCAACACACCCCCGGATATCCTTATTTCCGATGTGCATAAGCTCCACTTCGATTCCCGCCTCCGTAAATATTTTTTCCATTTCGTGCAGCGCGATGTACGTATTTCCCTTCGCATGGGGACTTCCATTTACCATCAATACTTTCATTCTGCGTCCTCCTCTGTCATTATATTGATTTTTTCGGATTTCATTATACCATTTCACGGATAATGCAGCAATCCTATTCCCGTAAAACAAAAATCGGCACCGACGCATACGAAGCAGAAATTCTTCCCTCTGCTTTGCATACGCCGATGCCGGTTCTGATCGCATACGCCATGCCGGTTCCGATTGCATACGTGTGCCGGTTCTGATTGCATACGCGTGCCGGTTCCGATTGCATACGCGTGCCAATTCTTTTACAGCAAATGCCGGAAAGGCACGATCAATGCCCGAAGTACGCCATAAAAGATTTTTTTGCCGGTTCCCTGTTCCCTCGCCTGATACTCTCTGCCGGCTGTCACAACACCCTCCGGCGATACGTGGCGGCTTTTTTCCTTCAATACCTCCGCCTGCTTCCGAAGCTGCCCATTCAGCTCCTCACAGTCTATGCGCAGCATCATTTCCGTATCCAGATAAATACTTCGCATGTCAAAATTGCAGGAGCCGACGATACTGATATGCGTTCCTGCCAGTACAGTCTTCGTGTGCAACGCCTGTTCCCCCAGATACTCATACGTATGTATGCCGGTCTTGCTGACTTTTTTCTTCTGGTTCAGATAATCCGTGCAGCCGAAGGGGTTCGTGCCGCTCTCCACCGCATTGATGATAAGCTCCGCCTTCGCACCGTCTCCGCACACCCGGGCCAGATCCCGATACATCGCTTTATCGCAGATAATATAGGGAGTCTGTATCAGGATATCGTCTTCCCTTTCCATCTCTTCCACCAGCCTTTGCCAAAGCTGCGGATGCTTATTACATGGATCAATGGGATTCGTATACAGCCGGACTCCCTGTGTTTCCATCGTCACCTCTTCCCACTTTGGCTCTGTAAACGCCTGGGGATACTTTTCTCTGACCTCCTGATAATGCGCTTCCAGACGTGAAAAACCATCCGCCTGCTTTTTGTATGACTTAGCGCAGGGCAGATTCCAGATCCGTTCAAAGTATTCCTGCAGCTCCCTAAAGGAGCTTCCTGCCCCTGGAACCGTCTCATACACGAGAATATCCCGGTCTTCATTATATGAATCTATATAATTGCCGAGAAAAAGATCGTCCGTATTTCTTCCCCCGAGAATGTACGCAAAATCATCTGCAATCAGATATTTGTCATGCATACGGTAATTGTTTTTCCATGGCATCAGCAAAGTGATGGGGTTGTACAGCTTCACCTCGACATTTTCACACTCTGCCAGCTCCCGAAAATTCTCACTTCCAGAAAGATGCAGGACTCCAAACATCCCGTCCACCAGGATCTGCACCTTCACGCCGCGCTCTGCGCTGTGAAAAAGAGCAGCCATGATATCCTGCCCGCTGTTGTCATCCCGAAAATCAAAGGTAGACAGCACCACCCTCTCCCGGGCCGCTTCGATCAGGCGCAGCCGCCACAGCAGCGCATCTGGATTGTTGTTGATGCTCATTACACGCTCCTGCGCTCCGCCGTCAGGCGGAAACGATGCATCACTGCCCAGAGCCGACGTATCTCCCGACGCATCACTGCTCGAAGCCGACGTATCTCCCGCTGTATCACCGCCCAAAGTCAAAGTGTCCTCACCTGCATCCGCTTCAACAGCCGTGAAGTCCTCCGGCAGCGCCGTTTTGTGGAAAAGCGGAGGAATCACCGTGCATATAAAAAAATAGATCAGCCACAGCAAAAACACCCTCCCAAGCAGCCGGAAACAGTATTTTGCCAGTCTCACCAGTCCACCCCATCTCTTTTGTTAATTTCTGTTCATTTGCAAGCAAACCTGCTTCCGAAATTTTACAGAACACCCTGATTTTCATGCGTTGTAAGATTTTGCATTTTGTGATAAAATCGCCAGTGTACAGACAGTGTATTTTGTTTTCGTAAAGCAGGTTATATTATGATTCATACAAAGTCTATCATCATGGACGCTTTTTGGCAATTACTTGAAGAGAAACCTTACAATAAAATCACCGTAAGGGACATCGTTGACCGGTGCCAGGTAAACCGCAACACCTTTTATTACCATTTTCATGACATTCCGGAGCTTCTCGAATATGCGATCAAAAAGGATGCCGATTCCATCATTCAGAACCATATTACGCCAGGCGCCCCGGAGGAATGCCTGGCTCAGATCGTACAGTACACCACAAAGCGCCAGAGGGCGGTACTTCATATTTACCGTTCTATCCAAAGAGAGACCTTCCAACGGGAGCTGGAACGAATTGCGTTCTACATGACTGCGCAGTATATCGACACCGTCGTTTCAGATTCATCTCTGTCCTCAGAAGACAGAGAATTGCTGGTTCGTTTTTACAAATGCATACTGGTGGGGATCACGTATGACTGGCTGGACAATGGAATGAGCTATGATCCGGTTGCAGCCTTCGCCCGTATCAATACGTTGCTTGCCAGCTCGGGGCGGCAACTGTTTTTCTAAACGGTTCCTTCCTTCCAGAGCTGCTCTGCCACCGGCTTCCAGTGTTCCGCGTATTTGTCGCATTTTGCACAGAGATGCTCCACGCTCTCCGGTGACTGGAGATCTGTGGAATGCGCCTTAGTTCCCGCCACCATCTTGCGCAGCTTCTCCGGGTTTTCCAGCATCGGGCAGGGACGCAGCATGTTTTCATTAAAGGGCTGTCCGTTATGGTACGCCATCATCATCGGTGAACGCAGCGCTTCCAGAATCGTCTTTTCCCGGACATTGGAATCTGAATAATGTACGAATACACACGGGTCAATGTCCCCGTTGGCGTTGATATGGAAGTATCTCCTTCCTCCTGCAATACATCCTCCCACATACTCCGCATCATTCTGGAAATCCATGGCAAACAGCGGCTTTTCCGCGCGGTATTTCCGAATCCTGCGGTACGTTTCTGTCCTCTGCTCTGGTGTCGGCAGCAGCTCCGGCGACGCATCATTTCCCACCGGCATATAGTGGAAATACCAGATAAAATATGCCCCCATATCGATCAGGCTGTCAAAAAACTCTTCCGAAGTGATGGATTCAAAATTCGCGCTGGTATAGCAGGCGGAAATACCGTAAAACAGCTTTTTCTCCCGCAGCAGCCGCATCGCCTTTGTCGCTTTCTGAAATACACCGTTTCCTCTTCTTCCGTCTGTAGCTTCCTCAAAGCCCTCCAGTGAAATAGCCGGAACGAAATTTCCCACCCGGAGCATCTCATCCGTGAACGCTTCGTCAATCAGTGTGCCGTTCGTAAAGCAGAGAAATACACAGTCAGAATGCTTCTCACAAAGACGGATCAGATCTTTTTTTCTCACCATAGGCTCACCGCCGGTATATATGTAAAAATATACGCCCAACTCCTTCCCCTGCCGGATAATGTCGTCGATCTCCTCAAAGGAAAGATTCAGCTTATTGCCATATTCCGCCGCCCAGCACCCGGTGCAGTGCAGATTGCAGGCGCTGGTCGGATCCAGAAGGATCGTCCAGGGGATATTGCATCCGTACTCCGCTCTCAGCCTTTCCTGCTTCGGCCATCCGGTAAGCGCCGCATTGATGAAAAAATTCACTGCCGTTGTCTGCATGACGTGCGGATCGATCTCATTGATAAGACGACGGATATAGCTGTAATACGGATGATCCCGGTTCGTCATCGCTTCCCGCACCATCTTTCGCTGGCTGACAAACTCATCTCCCGCAAACTTATCCGCCCAGTCCATCAATTTCAGGAGATTGTTTTCCGGATCCTTATACAGATACCGGAAAGACTGCTCCAGCCCAAACTTTTTTATTGTCGTTGAAACATTCATATTGTTACCTCCTGTTCTGCTGCCTCGCACAGCGAAAAGTAAGCTGCCAGCCACACGCTGTACCAGTTACCTGTTTTTGTTGTGCTCATATCGTATACCCGTATATTACGGGAGCACAGGAATTCCAACAATAGACAAAAAAGGTGCAAATATCTGAAAATCAGACAAATGCACCTTTATTGCCCAAATAGAAAGAAGGGCCGACCGAAAAGAAATTGTTTTTGCACAAAATGTATGCTAGACTGATATTTAATAATAATTCCCTGCAAGCTGCACAGAGAGGAGGAACCCACATGAACAGAAAACACCGTAACACCAGAAAATTTCACCAGAGTATACTGCTGGCTCTTTTGATGGCCTGCCTGCTCTGCATCGGCGCCCGGGCGGCTGAGGACGGCTGGAACTGTGAAAGCTGCGGCACATTAAATGCTGCGCAGAACAATTTCTGCGGCAACTGCGGAACCGCAAAGCCGGATATAAATGCTCCCTGGATCTGCGAAAGCTGCGGGCACGAAAATGACGCCGAAGCAAATTTCTGTGTGAACTGCGGTCAGAAAAAAGAAGCCGGACAGGCTGCCGATTCGCAAAGTGAAAATATGCAAAGCGCAGATTCAGGAACTGATTATGTAGCGAAGAAGCCATACGGTTACGGCCAGCATCTGTTGTGCTGGGATGGATCTACGTCTGTCTCTTATACACATCTGACGCTGCCGACGACTTAATAGGTGTA
>CAMTFT010000087.1 GCA_947071365.1 uncultured bacterium
CTGTAACTTATAATCATTGCTTTGATTCGCCTCAAGAGTACCCTTCTCCACAACGCCCTGCAGCTTATCAGAGAAAACCCATTCATTATCTCCTCCAACGATCCAACGGTTATCGCCGCTGAGCCGTATCTGAATCGGAACTTTTCGTCCCTCCAGAGAAAAAAGGCTTTCAAGGCTCATATTATAATCCAGAGAAATATTTTCAGTATTTTCCAGGAAAAATTCATAATCGCCCGTTGTCCCCGGAGCAATCACTTTATCGCCAGCGTCGCTTTTTACTGTGGTTTCCTTCGCAGCATTCACATAACTGTCCGCGAAAAGATCCACCTTTGTTTCCGTCTCCCACTGCACTTTTTTATCATCATAGGCAGTGATCGTCGGGTTTGCAGAGGCAGCGCGCCGATAACTGCCGGTTCCTGCACCGTCTCCGCCTACACTGTCTGCTCCGCCCTTCTGCGTAATCGATTTTGTCCCGGTTACATAGTCCGCGGATGCACCGGCCGAGATAAAAATAACATTTTTTTCATTCACAGGAACAGGCTGCAGGATTGCACCAACGCCTGCCATGCTGGCCATCAGCAACACCATCAAAACAAGGGCCGTCATCCATACTGTCCGGCCCGTTTGTCTCTTATTTCGTCTGTCAGGTTTTATGCTCCTTTTCATTCTTTTACCCCATTTTCAGGATTTCCGGTGCTTAATTCCCTTTGCTATTCCTTTGCTTCTCTTTCATCTGCTTTGGCACGCAGCTCCTCAAGCTCCCGAAGCAGTGCCTCCGTGTCCTCCTTACGGGATCGTTCATACAGCCTGCGCCGGATCACGTCGTAACCCACCAGAAGAATGATTGGGCAGATCACGCAGAGCACCAGCCCTTCCGTTGTCTGCATAAACATAACGGCCTTCCCTGCGCCGGGAATTCTTTTCAGATACAGACCCACAAGTTTTTCTGCCGGGACGTGTTCCTCGTCAGCCGCGTTGTTCGCATCACCTTTCGTCTCAAAAGCAATACTTCCGTCATCCTCTTTAATGATCCTGTTTACCCGGTGCGTCACCACGCTTGTGCCGTTCCCCGCAGGATCAAAAAAGGCAATCACATCGCCTTCCTTTATCTCCTCTGGCGCTGCCGTATGGCAAAAAATCAAATCTCCGCTCTGGATCTCCGGATACATGGAATCTGTCAGGACGATCAGCGGAAGATACCCTCCTATGTTCGGAATTTCATCACGATGCAGGCAGCTTTTCACGATCAAAGAAATATTCAGGACGAGGATCGGAATCAGAATGACACACAGAACCGCTCCCAGCACGGTCAAAGACGTATGTCTCAATGAACTTTTCTGTGTCTCTTTTGTTTCGCTCAATTTGCTTTTCACCTCCAAAGCCGCTTCCATACTACGATGCCTTTTGTATTCGTTACGTGCTCCTATTATACCAAGAGTAATGTGACAATAACGTGACTCAAAAGCGGCCTGTTTACCCCTCTCCTCTCTGCAATCTGCTGAGGGTTTCCTCCGCCCAACTGTAGTTCGACATATACTCTCCCCGGAATGTCTTTTTTCCCTTTCTTCCTTCCAGGTAATCATAATAATCGCATCTCACCCTGTCTGTATTCAGGCTTCTTCCTCTTGTGTGGCGCTTCACGATGTCGCCGATCCCGTATTCCTCCAGATTTCTGTGCAGCCGCTGCACCACTTTGCGGCAAAGATTCCTGCTGCTGGCTGTGTCCGGCCGGTCCTCCCACAGATACGTCAGTATCTCCTCTGTCGTCACAATGCCGCCCTTTCTGTCAACGAGAAGTGCCAGCAGTTCCTTCGCTTTAAAGCTTTTAAACTCCACCGGTTTTCCATCCAGAAAAACCTCAAATCTTCCAAAGGTCTGAATGAATACTCCAGCCTTATCCGTGTCGAAAAGTTTTTTCCCGGAAAGCCGTGACAAATTCGCAAATGCTTTCTCAATATCCTCACGGTTGAAGGGCTTCAGGATATATGCCCCGGCATAGAGCTGGTACGCATCAAACGCATATTTTTTATACGCTGTGAGATAGATCAGCTCGGTCTCCGGCCTGCACTCCTTTATCTTCTGCCCCAGCCTGATTCCGTCCAGCTCCGGCATCTCCACGTCCAGTATCGCCAGATCCACGGGATGTTCCCGGACATAGGAAAGCGCTTCCCAGGGATTCTGAAATCTCCCGGTGATCTCAAGCCCTTTCATGCCTTCCGTTTCCATTTCAAATGCGTCCATATTGTTTACTTCATCATCCACAAGAATTACCTTCATCCGGCCTTCTCCTTCCTGTTTTCTTCAAACGTAAGCCAAATCCTTGTGTTTTGCCCCGGCGCGCTTTCGATCCGCATCGCGGCCCCTTCCATCATGGCCAGCCTGGCCCGAATATAGCCCAATCCCACAGACTTCTCATAATCAAGGTTCTCTGCATCAAATCCCACTCCGTCATCCTCAATCATGATCTCATAGCCTGAATCCGTCTTCCTGCTCCGGATCCATACCGTGCCGCCGGATACCCTCTGCGCCACACCGTGCTTCACCGCGTTTTCCACCAGCGGCTCAACCGTCAGCGGAGGGATCAAAAAGTCCTCTTCCTCGATCTCATATATAACATTCAGCCGATCCTTAAACCGCATTTTTTCGATCCGCACATATGCATTGATATGCTCCAGCTCCTCCGCCCAGGATATATAGCCCACATTTTCGAGCTGCTCCACGTTCGTCCGAAGATAATTGGAAAAATCATAGATCATATCATACGCGACCTGGGAATCCTTTTTCGTGAAATACCGGATCGACATCAGTACATTGTAGATAAAATGCGGCTGGATCTTGTTCATCATGATGCGGGATTTCTTCTCTTCCAGCTCTCGGTGCTGCTTCTCGATCTGAAGCCTCATCTCGTATTCCGCCTGTTCCATTTCATGGAGCCGGTTCATATCGATCAACATCCATACGATAATGTAAAAACAGTACAGGATCAGGACTGCATATCCGATCAGCACGGGTGCATACTCCGGTCTCTCCATCCATGGTTTTGGATACAGGATCAAAAAATAACTGAACAGATAAAATATCAAGACAAAGGATGCCAGCCGCCCCCATTTTTTCTGAACCTTTTCTGTCATCTCCCGAAAAGCTATTCCATACCGGCGAAATCCACAGAGAAGCGGCACACAAAACAGAACATTTAAAATGGCGCACGCCGCAGTCCCGAGCTTCAATATCGATGTCAACCCATTTGCAATGAGCAAAAACATAAATGCTATGACATCCAGTGAACAGAAAACAAAAAGAAATCTCATGTCTTTATGCCTTGCAACACTCCAGCAGATCAGCATGGATGGCAGCGTCTGGGTAAAAAGCGCTATCTGCCCCGGCCTGATCTCCGGAAAAAGAAGGAAGATCAGAATATTGATCATGAGCGTGATTCCTGTTCCGCCTATAGCGATATACCGGTCTTTTTTTGATTGGAAAGGAAGCACCTCTACATAGCAAAACATGTAGACGAGCGCCACAAAATTAAACAGGTTGACAGCCACACTCACCTTGCTCTTCCTCCTTTGTGCCTGACGTCAGTGAACCAGCAGCCTCTTCCTGCTGACGCACTCCTCACGCTGCGCCATCCATTCTTTCAGCGCAGGGTATACCTTTTCTCCTACCGCAAATCCATGCCAGTAAAAATCCTCCAGCTTTTCCAGGTCGCGCTCCGTCCTGCTGACGCACGGTATCTCCGGGCGGATGACGAATACCCTGCCCTGCGCCTCCAACCGCTGGATCAGATCCATCTGCTGATTGTAGATGTGATTGCGCATTTTCAGCGCCCGGGCCAGCTTCGGATACCTGCGGTAATAAATTTTTGCCAGCTTTTCTGTTGAGGAGCTGCTTTCTTTTTTGTAGTATCCCTTTCCCCGGGTCAAAATCACGATATTGTAATCAAAGCCGTCCGCGATCGCTTTCCGGATCGGAACGGAATCCGCAACTCCGCCGTCCAGCATGGGAATCCCATCCACCTCTACCATGGGAGAGACGAAGGGCAGGCTGGAGGAAGCACGGCAGGCCGCCATCATCCTTTTCTGATCCCTGTATTCCTCGATAAACTCCGCCCGGCCTGTCAGGCAGTTCGTCGTCGTCAGCAGGCAGCGTGTCGGAGATTTCACGTATGCTTTAAAGTCAAAGGGATAATCGTGGTTCGGGAACTGGTCAAAGATCAGATCCATATTCATAAAATACTTCGTTTTCAGCATCGTGCGGACACCGTACAGTTCATAGTCAAGCTGTGCATCCAGCATACATTCCTTGGTGCGAAGTATCTGCCCCGAAACGTAATCTACCGCGTTGCAGGCTCCCGCCGACACGCCTATCACATAAGGAACCGCCAGCTTCTGACCCATCAGATAATCCAGCACTCCGCTGGTAAAGATCCCGCGCTGGCCGCCGCCTTCCAAAATCATTCCTGTCTTTTTCAAATGGACGCTCCTTTCCTGTTCTCACAGCACGTATACAGATACAGACCGGCAAGAATAATGACTCCGCCGACCACCTGCTGCTGCGCCGGCATCTGCCGGAATAAAATAATACCCAATATTGTGGCAAATACCGGTTCCCCCAGCTTTGCCGTCGAAACGAAGGACGGGGACAGATATTTCAGGCTCCAACTGAATACGCTGTGTCCGAAAAATGTACAGCACAGCGTCAGCCCCATTCCCAGCAGATAATTTTTCGCCCCGTATCCTGTGACCGGAATGCCGGCCGCCAGACAATACAGCGCCAGTGTCACGGAACTGGCCGCATACACAAGGAAGGTGTACGATGTCGTCGTCATCTTTTTGCGTTCTGCCCGCCCGATCAACGTATACAGCGCCACAAAAAATGCACCGGACACTGCAAGAATATCTCCGTATACGGCATTCGAAGATGCGCTGCGATCTCCCAGCGCCAGAATCACGCTTCCTGCAAAGGTAAGCAGAATGCTTATCCGCCCTACCCGGGATATTTTTTCCTTCATAAAGAGTATGGAGATAATTGCCACAAAAAATACCTCTGTATCCACCAGAACCGTGCTGGAGGCTATGGACGTATACGCAAGGGACTGAAAGTACAGCGCAAAATGACATGCCAGAAATACTCCGCTCAAAAAGCACATCAGTACCGTCCGCTTCTCAAGCTGCCTTATCTCATCCCGGCACTTTATCCACACCACCGGAAGAAGCCCGGCTGCCGCGAAAAACATCCGGTACAGCGCAATGACCGCCGGCGGTGCCGTCGTATATTTTACAAAAATTGCCGAGAACGAAACTCCCAGTACCCCCAGCAAAACAATCGCCTTTTTCTCCATTCCCGTATACTCCGTTTTTCCAAAATCTGTTCTGTCCAAATCATATTAAACCGGCAATCAAGTAGGGGCGGTGACTGACCCCGTCCTCCCACAGACAAAAACCTTGATGCAGGCCGACAATCGAGTAAGCGGCAGTGAGTGCCCCCGGATTCCCCGCAGACAAAAATCTCGACGCGAACCGGCAGTCAAACAGGAGACGGTAACATACCACCGTCCCCTTACATACATATAGAAACGTGCGCCGCAAGGCATACCAGAAACAAAGCCGGCAGGAGCACACACTCTGCCAGCTTTGATCTTATCGCCCGTTTCCTTCGTTGCTCCGTTTCTCTTGTCACGTCTGATTATTCTGCCTCGGTGGTCAGCTCGGATTCCATCTCGGTCTCCTCTTCGATCACGGCATTGTCCACCAGGAAGTCCAGCGTCTTTTCCTGCAAAAGGCTGATGCGGATCACGCTCTCGCCATAAGCCGCCTCCAGCTCTTCTACTGTCTCATAGCCTTCGCCGTCCAGATACCGCTCACAGCCCGCCGCATATTCTTCATCGCTGACTTCGATTCCCTCAGTCTCTGCTATCGCCTTTAAAATAAGCTCCTGCTGCATGAGCTGCTTCGTATACTCCGCTGCCTGCTCCCGGAACTGCTCCTCTGTCATGCCGAAGCAAACAGACAGGAAATCCGCAAATTCCATTTCGTATTTCTCTGCTTCCTGCTTATAGTTGGCCTCCATACTCGCCACGCCGAAGTCCACCATTTCCTGCGGATAATCATTGATCTTGGAGGATTCTGCCACCTGGCGCATCAGCTCATTTTTGATGATATTGTCCTTCTGGCTGTCCATGCTTTCCTGAAGAGATGTCCGAACGGATTCCCGGTAGGAAGCCGCATCCGTATACGCTCCGTCAGAAAGTGTGCTGGCGTGCTCATCTGTCAGCTCCGGCACACGCTTCACTTCGTTTACTGTCACAGTAAACACCGTCTCCTGACCTGCCAGCTCCGCATTGCCATAATTCTCCGGGAAGGTCAGCGGCAGATCCACCGTATCGCCGATGGCCACGCCGATCAGCCCATCCTCAAATCCCGGAATGAACGTTCCTGAACCGATCACCAGATCCGTCCCCTTCGCGGTTCCTCCATCGAAGGCTTCCCCGTTCAGCGTACCCACGTAATCAATATTTGCCGTATCACCGTCCTGTACGGTGCCTTCCTCCAGTGTCTCCATCAGATCCGCCTGCTGCATGCTGGACCGTATACTCTCATCGACATCCTCTTCTGCTACCGTCAGAATATCAAGCCCAACGCCGAGTCCCTTATACTCTCCCAGCGTCACATAGTCAGACGCCGTGTAATCCGGTCTCTCCGGTACAGCCTCCGTCTCTTCATCCGCTGAACCTTCCGTTGTATCTTCTGTATCAGAGTCCCCGGCATCTTCTGCGCCTTCCTCTGCGTCATCTGCCTGCGCTTCTGTGCCTTTCTCTTCGGCATCCTCCGCCTGCGTGTCCTCTCCGGCATTTTCCGCCGGGGCCTCTGTCGTCATCTCTGTCTCCTCCGCCATGACCGTCACCGGTGAAACGGATGCTGCCGCCAGGCAGAATGTACACATAACTGCTGTCATTAAATTCTTTCTTTTCATCGCTTCTATCCTCTCTACACTAGAATTCTCCCTCATAAACATAAAGTATCTGTCTCTTATACACATCTGACGCTGCCGACGACTTAATAGGTGTA
>CAMTFT010000088.1 GCA_947071365.1 uncultured bacterium
AGATGTAGCTCCGTCTCGTGGGCTCGGAGATGTGTATAAGAGACAGTCAGTATAGCGCTCGATATGATGTCGCCGCAGATTACAAAGCGCATTATTGATGACGTGATCGTTGGCGGAAAGACGCAGCTTTTGATGCGGCTTCTGATGGGAGTCGTCGGAATCGGCATCGGGCGTGCGGTATTCCAGTATATAAAGGAATTTTCCTATGATTATATTGGTGTGTCCGTCGGCTACCACATGCGGAAGGATCTGTTCCGCCATATCCAGTCAATGTCAATGGATTTTTTTGACCGGCATAATACGGGGGAACTGCTGACCAGAGTGAAGGAAGACACAGACAAGGTATGGGTGGCGGTAGGGTTTATTGGAATCCTGGCGGTGGAGGCCGTGACACATACGGTTCTCGTCCTCATTTGTATGTTTCGTTTAAATCCGCTGCTGACAACGATCCCCCTTTGTCTGCTGCCGCTTATCGGATTTTGTGCCGTGCGCATGGAGCAGGGGCTGGGCAGCGTTTATGATGATCTGAGCGAAGAAACAGCGAAGCTCAACACTGTGGCGCAGGAATGCTTTGCCGGAGTGAGGACTGTGAAAGCCTTTGCCAGAGAGTCCTACGAGATCGAAAAATTCAGCAGGCATAATGAGAGATTTTACAGCCTGAATATGAAGCAGGCAGAGCTGGTGGCAAAATATCAGCCAAGGATCACATTTCTGGGAAAAACAATGCTTCTTTCCGTGGTGATCGTGGGTGGCTTGATGGTCATAAGCGGACGGATGACGCTGGGCGATCTGGGGGCATTCTCGGAATATGCTAATAATGTCATCTGGCCGATGGAAATCGTAGGATGGCTGAGCAATGACATTGCCTCTGCTTTTGCATCCTGGAAAAAAATGAAAAAGATTGCAGAGCAGCAGCCGCAGATCACGGAGCCGGACTGCCCGGAGACGCTTGAAACGGTGAAAGGCGATATTCGCTTTGAGCATGTCAGCTTTTCCATGGACGGTCACGAGATCCTTCGGGACATCAATCTTCATCTGAAGCCGGGGCAGACACTTGGCATCATGGGAATGACCGGCACAGGAAAGACAACGCTGGTCAATCTGCTGCAGCGGTTTTACGATGTGACGGAGGGACGCATTTTGTTGGACGGTAGAGATATCCGCACGCTGCCGTTATCGCAGCTTCGGACTTCCATGGCGGTGGTAATGCAGGAAGTATTTCTGTTTTCGGATTCTATTACGGAAAATGTCAGGACGGGACGCAGGGAAGCAATCAGCCGGAACACGGTGGAGTGGGCTGCCGACAAGGCCGGGGCGGCCGGTTTTATCGGAGAGCTTGGCAGCCAGTATGATACTGTGATCGGGGAGCGAGGTGTGGGATTGTCCGGCGGGCAGAAGCAGCGCATCAGTATTGCCCGGGCGATAGCAAAACGTGCGCCGGTGCTGATTCTCGATGATGCGACCTCTGCTCTGGATATGGAGACGGAGCAGATGATACAGAAAAACTTAAGCGAGTTGCATGATTCCGGGAAGATCATCATCGGTCATCGTATCTCGGCTGTACGCGGCGCGGGTGAGATCATCGTTCTCGATGGAAATACGATCGCGGAGCGTGGAACCCATGAAGAGCTGATGAAGCAAAAGGGGCGGTATTACAGGACGTGGTGCGTGCAGTATGGGGAAGGAGGTGATCAGTAATGGCAGTAAATTCGGCGCGGGAAGACGAACTGATGCGGGAGGTGCCGAAAAAGGATACACTGCTTCGGCTGTACCGGTATCTGTTTGATTATAAGAAAACTCTGACAGCAGTCGGCCTTCTGCTGCTGGTAACGCTCTCGATCACCCTGGCTGCGCCGCTGATGATCGAACTGGCGGTGGATACGTATGTTGCGCAGGCGGATGTTCCGGGGCTTATGAGACTGGCGGCGGTAGCTTTTCTGCTGTTTCTGCTGTTCATGTTCTGCACCAGAAAATGGATGATGCTGGTGGCTGATATCACAAACAGGGTGCTCCTGACGATTCGAAGTCAATTATACGAGCATTTGCAGACACTCAGTTTCCACTTTTATGACAGCAGACCCACGGGAAAAATTCTGGCCCGGGTCGTTGGCGACCCGAATTCCCTGAAGGATGTGCTGAATGACAGCGTGACAAAGCTGATACCGGACTTGCTGACGATTATCGGCGTGTCGGCCATTATGCTGATCAAGAGCTGGCAGCTTGCGCTTGCCGCACTGCTGACACTTCCGGTTCTGTGCGGCGGTATGTTTGTGATCCAGATTTCCGCGCATAAGCTGTGGCAGATCTACCGAAAGAAAAATTCGAATCTGAACGCTTTTATTCATGAGAGTTTTTCCGGTATCCGAATCGTTCAGAGCTTTGCGGCAGAGCCGGAAAAAGAGGCGGATTTTGACCGGTGCGCGGGGGAATACCGTTCCAGCTTTGTGGATGCGGTGCGGGTTGGCGACCTGTTCAGTGCGCTGGTAGAGATCACGTGGGGGCTTGGCGGTTTCCTGCTGTATTTTATTGGTATCCGTATCGTCGGAGCAGATAAGATCGGTGTCGGGACGTTTCTTGCATTTTCAACGTACCTCGGTATGTTCTGGAGCCCGATCCGGAATCTGGCCAGCTTTTACAATAAGCTGGTGACAAATATTTCTGCGGCGGAGCGTATTTTTGATGTGCTGGATACTCCGGCGGAGATTACAGACCGGGAGGGCAGTTATGAACTGCCGCCGGTGCGCGGAGACGTGAGCTTTGAGCATGTGAATTTTGCTTACACGGATGAGCCGGACCGTCTGGTGCTGAAGGATGTCAGCTTTTCGGTGAAAGCAGGTGAGACGATTGCCCTTGTGGGGCCCACGGGAGCTGGAAAGACGACCATCGTGAATCTGGTCAGCCGCTTTTATGATGTGGTTTCCGGAAGTGTGAAAATAGACGGGTTTGATATTCATGACGTTACCATGGAGAGTCTTCGCAGGCAGATGGGTGTTATGACGCAGGATACGTTTTTGTTTTCCGGTACGATCCGGGAAAATATCTGCTATGGTAAAAGCGACGCGACAGAGGAAGAGATGATTGCGGCGGCGAAGGCCGTTCACGCCCATGATTTCATTATGGAGACGGAAAACGGATACGATACCCAGATCAGTGAGCGGAGCGCACAGTTTTCCATCGGACAGAGGCAGCTTCTGGCCTTTGCAAGAACGATGGTATCCGATCCGAGGATCCTGATACTGGATGAGGCGACCTCCAGCATAGATACCCACACAGAGCTGCTGGTGCAGGCCGGTATTGAGGCAATGCTGAAGAACAGGACGTCCTTTATCATCGCACACCGGCTGTCCACGATTCGCGGGGCGGACCGGATATTCTATATTGATAATCAGAATATTGTGGAGGCGGGGACGCATGAAGAGCTGATGGAAAAGAAGGGGGCTTATTACAGGTTGTATCAGAGTCAGTTTATGTAAATTTCTGCGGACGGCGTGGATACCATGAATCTTTCTTCCAGGGACCGCTTGCGCTTAAAAGTTCCACGAAGCGGTACGTAAGCGGGCAAAATACGCCCGCTAAGTACCGTCGGGAACTTATGTCCCTTCCAGAAATGATTCATGGTATCCACGCCTGTCTGTGAAAATTTCTGTGCGTGAAGGTTGACTGTTGTTGGTTTTCTGCTAATATCAGGGAGATTTAGTGGAAATGAAATGGCAGGCTTTACAGGTAAAGAAAAACTTGCGTTTATTGTCGTTTAAAGCTATACTGAATGGGAAGGAATGACTGCGCGGTTCTGATGGTAACGGTAGCCGTGGTCAAAATGATTGCGGCAGTTTTGGTGATAACGGCAGTCGTGGTCAAAATGATTGCGGCAGTTTCGATGATAACGGTAGTCATGGTCAAATTGATATCAGAGAGGTAATGTTCATGGAATTACTGGAGACGATTCTTCATTCATTTGTTAATCTTGCAATGCTGTTATTTGAATACATCGGAGTGGGCGTGATCACATATGCGGGTATTCAGGGTATTGTCAATTATGTCCGCCGTTCGCCGGATACGAGGCTGATGCTGGCGAAGGGCCTTGC
This sequence comes from uncultured bacterium, assembly GCA_947071365.1. GTDB lineage: Bacteria > Bacillota > Clostridia > Lachnospirales > Lachnospiraceae > Choladousia. The sequence goes on from CAMTFT010000088.1 coordinate 4,086, forward strand.
GATGGGTCTGGAGTTCAAGCTTGGAAGCGAGATCCTCCGTACTGTTGTCGTGCGGAATCTTCAGGAGATTGGTATCGTGGCAGGCATTATTGCTTTGCGTGCAACGCTCACGATCCTGATTCACTGGGAAATCAAGAATGAGGAGAATGAGGAGCATATGCATGAGCATGCGGAAGAGGCGTCAGGGCAGGAGAATCCGGCTGCCACGGTGGCTGATGCTCCCGCTGCGGCGGCACAGGAGTGTAAGAACGCTGCTGTATCTTTCGAGCCGAGGACCATTTCAGGCGAGCAGAAATCAGATGAAGCTGCTGTGGCATCTGAGACCGTGGTAGCTCATAGTGAACAGAAGGCAGATGGGAATGATGCGGCTTCCACAATTCCTTCTGCCGCAGACTCATCTACAACATCAGATCAGCAAGTATAACGCTGGCAGCAATGCCGGCAAAGGTAGCAAGCAGCGCGCCGCGAAGAGTGTGGCGCGTTTTTTTAATACCTGCAGTCATGAAATAAATGCTCATTGTGTAAAAAATGGTTTCTGTGCAGCACATCATCAGGGAAGCAATCAGCCCAACACGGGAATCGGTGCCGAATTCCTTGTAGACATCCAGCAGCAGCCCGGTGGCTGCGCTGGAAGAGAACATACGGAGGACGATCAGGGGAACAAGTGTGCCGGGGAAAGAGACGGCAGAGGAAAACTGCCCCAAAAGTCCGGCAATAAAATCAAGGAAACCGGAGGCACGCAGTATCCCGGTGGCAATCATAAGCCCGATCAGCGTAGGCACGATTTTTACTACTGTTTTGAGCCCCTCATTCGCACCGCGGATAAAGCTGTCATAAACAGGTACTTTGGCGAGCAGGCCGTAGCCGATGATGTAGAAAATAAGAAAAGGTATTATCATCTGCGACAGATAAAGAATAAATTCCATAATGTCCTCCCCTGTAGATTCTTCTCTGAAATATTTCTGGTTTGCTGCCGTCTGGCGGGATAAGGTCTGCGTTAGCCGCGGGCTGAGATGCTCCGGGAGAGCTGCTTCCTTAGGATGTCGAAGGGCGCGGGGCCTGTTTCCAGCACAAGTCTGTGAAACTCCTTCAGAGAAAACTGCTCTTTCTGCACTGCTTTCACATCATCCCTTAAATCATAAAAATTCAGGCAGCCGACGTAATATTGCAGGTAGTTGGCCGGAGACTGCAGGATACTATTGTATAAAGATTTTGCGGTTTCCGTTCCGAACCCCAGCTTTTGGAGAAAGGCGGTGACCTCCTCCAGCGTGTAGCCACGATAATGGATGCCAATGTCCAGAAGGGAAGCCAGCCCAAGGGTGAAGGAACGGTTTCTCTGGCAGAGCGCGGCATAAGACGGATCTTCATCCCAGAGGGAGTAGGCGTACATCTCGACATAGGTGGCCCACCCTTCCGTATACCCGCCTATATCCAGGATACTGCGCAAAAGATCCGGCTGCTGCGCATTGAAATATACGGACTGGTACAGATGTCCCGGATAGCCCTCGTGGGCAAGGGTCGTGAACAGCTCCAGCGTATCGTAGTTGCTGGATGGATTGATGTAAATGACATTGTTCTCGTAATCATCAATGGCAGGTGTCAGATAAAAGGCGGGGCTTAAATATTTCTGCAGTGATTTATGTACGTATTTTACATTACAGGAGACCTTTGGCAGCAGCGGGAAATCCGCTGTGATCTTCTGCTGAAGCTGTGCAAGCAGGGCCGCCGGGGACGCAGATGAAGCGGTAACGGCCGCCGGGGATGCGGATGAAGCAGTAACGGCTGCCGGAGATATCAGGGAAGCGGCAGTATCCGGGGCTGCCGAATCAGAAGCTGCATCCGGTGTCACAGACGAGTCAGCGCCGGATTCAGATGTACTGCCGGCAGAGGTCTGCGGAATCTGAGCCGCCAGTTTTTGAATGGCGGTAAAATCTTCCACCATCTGGGTTTTGACCGCTTCCTCGATCTCTTCAATAGAGCGTTTATCTCCGACCGTGCTTTTTACGAGATACCGGTAATACTCTGTACCCTCCGGATAATAGTAAAGCCCTTTGTCATTTTTTCCGGCTCCGGCAAGTGCGGCAATGCCCGCACTCAGATTCTGGTAGGCGGGGATCACGTAACCCTCCAGGATCGACTTGTTGCGGTTTTTGTAGGATATTTTTTCATCGGCGGTCAGGTTTGAGATCTCATCGATTTTCTCGTTAAAAATTTCAATCAGATAATTCTGCTCCGGGTTTTCGATGAATTCTTCACATTGTCCGACGACATCGGCAGCGCAGGCGCGACTCATGAACAGGCCCGCATTTGCCTTGTCACGTTCAAAGGACAATATAGAGGAAAAGTAATCTGGAATCTGGGAGAGCAGTGCGAGGTAATCTTCAATATCGCCCTTTGTGCGGAAGGTGTATTCTGCCAGCAGGACGGGAAGCTGCGCCTGAATTCCCAGAGTCGGGCTCAGTGGTTCATCGTACAGCAGGTAGTCCGCTCCCTCCAGCTCCGTTGTCAGATAATCCAGAAAAATATCGCAGGTAAGCTGATGTTTCGGCGAAAGCTTTTCATAATCAAATTTTTTCAGTGTGTTCAGATAATTTTCCGTTGTCGCGCAGGCTTTTTCCCGAGAGGCTAGGCTGGCATCTCCCAGAGTGATCTCTTCTTTGTTAATGTGGAAAGAAGAAGGCTCTGCGACGGTGTAATGAAGGTTCAGGGTGTTTCCGCTCATTTCACTGCGGAAGACCTCTTCTGTGAACTTCTGAAATTTTTTGTCCTCGGAGAGAAGAAAATCCGCAGGGGATATTCCGAAAAGCCGGACTGTAAGAAAAAGCAGAAGGATGCCGAGAGCTATAATGAGAAAAACAGAAGCGCTCCGGCGCGGTGAATCTGCTGCAGCCGTGTTTTTTTTGTTGCTGTCTCTTATACACATCTCCGAGCCCACGAGACGGAGCTACATC
>CAMTFT010000089.1 GCA_947071365.1 uncultured bacterium
GATGTAGCTCCGTCTCGTGGGCTCGGAGATGTGTATAAGAGACAGGTCATGATCTTCGTCAGATATATGATCATATATTTCCGAAGCCTGCTGCTCTTTCCTGAAAAATCTTCAGCCGCCATGACATCGATCATGATCTTATTGACCTTGATCTGCTGGTCGATCCTGCCGATCATCACCTTCTCATTGACAGACTGATCCTCGCGCCCAATAAAGTAATGGTACAGATTTACATCCATATAGTACAGGCGCTTCACCTGCGGCAGCGGCTGGAACGCAAAAATATTGTCTACATAGAAGGTGTGCTTCGGGAGCTCCAGCCCACAATCCCGCAGCAACTGTGTACGGTAAAAAATGTTATGCATCAGAATATACTGGGTCTGGCGCATATGGCGCATGGCATCCCACTCAAAAACCTCATCCTGCGGAAATACATTCGTGAACCGCATCAGCTTTTTATGCTTTGCCCCCACCTTATCATAAACAAAATTTGCCAGCAGCAGATCAACGCCGCCTTCTTCCTCCAGCTCTTTCATGCGCTGCACAATTTTTGCCAGCCCCTTCGTATTTACCCAGTCATCGCTGTCCACTACCTTATAATACAGCCCCGCAGCATTGCGCAGTCCCGTATTGACCGCCTCACCGTGACCGCCGTTCTCCTGGTGTACCGCCTTCACGATGCCAGGATATTTCGCTGCATAGCTGTCCGCGATCTGCGGTGTCCGATCCTTCTGGGAGCCGTCATCCACGATCAGGATCTCCACATCCTCCCCCACCGGCAGGATCGACTTGATGCATTTTTCCATATAGCTCTCTGAATTGTAGCACGGAATTGCTACTGATAAAATTTTCATTCTGACTTAACCTCACATCTCTCTGTATTTGTCCTGTCCCAATTTGATACTCAAATATTCCGTATACGCCGCAAATGCCGCCGGAATCGGATACTCCTGCTGCGTCCTTCGCGGCTCAATGAAAAGCGCATGGCTGTTTTCCGCCTGCATCAAATGACCGTCTCCCGACAGTCCCTCCATGTCCTCCACCAGCACCATGTATCCAATCATCTGCCATTCAATATGGCTGAAAATATGCTTTGCCGCCGGAAGCTGCGTGACACGTATCGGAGAAAATCCGCACTTCTGCACGTATGAGAGCGCTTCCTCCTGTGTCATGTGTCCTTCCACATTCGGCAATTCATACAGCCCTGCCAAGAGTCCGTGTTTTGGACGTTTGCGGATCAACGCATGTTCACTGTCCCGGATAACAAGTACGGTCCGCTGTTCCAGGCGACGTGGTTTTTTCGCCGCTTTGACCGGAAGAGCCATCTGACAGCCATGCTCTTTCGCATAGCAAACACCACTTACCGGGCACGTCCCACACTCCGGCACACCATTCGGCAGGCATACTGTAGCCCCCAGCTCCATCAGCGCCTGATTGAAAGCGCCTGGCTGCTCCTTCGGCATAATGGATCGAAGACTGTCCTCGTACTGCTTTTTTACGGACTGCTTCATGATATCCTGACCATCTCCGCTGATCCGGCTGATGACGCGGAGCACGTTTCCATCCACCGCCGGCACGGCCTGTCCATATGCGATGGAAGTGATCGCCCCCGCCGTATAGCTGCCGATACCAGGAAGCGAAAGCAGCTCCCCATACGTATCCGGCAGACAGCCGCCGTACTTCTCCATCACCATCTGCGCAGCCTTCTGCATATTTCGGACTCTGTTGTAATATCCCAGTCCCTCCCAGAGCTTCAAAAGCTGGTCTTCCGGGCACCGGGCCAGAGCAGCCACATCCGGCAATGATTGTATAAAACGGGCGAAAAACGGCTTCACCGCCTCCACTCTGGTCTGCTGCAGCATGATCTCCGACACCCACACGTAATAAGGCAGCGGCTGCTCCCGCCAGGGAAGCACCCGGGCATTCACAGCGAACCAGTCAAGAAGCGGCCCGGCTATTTTCTCCAGTCTTTCCGTATCCATTCTGACACATTATCCTCCAATAGCCATTGTGCCCGGTCAGTCAGATCATCTCCCTGTCTTCCCGGGCATTTGTATACAGTGTACCACTGTTTTGCATAAAACGAAAGGAAAATTTACGTTGTAATAAAAGTAGAGTATCCCTGCCTGCGAAGAGCCGCCTCCATTCTCACCGCATTGTCAAGCTGCCGGAAGGCTCCCACCTGTACTTTATAATAATTATCTTCCCGCAAAATATACGCCGGAAAGTTTTGCCCCAGCAGTTGGTAAAGCATATCCTCCGCGTACTCCCTGTGCTGAAACGCCCCTGTCTGTACGCGGTAATACCGTTCCTGCGCCTGCACCTGGCCCTGCCCCAGTGTCTGAAGGATCCCATTTGCAATCGCCAGGGCCACTTCATCAAAGCGTTCGTCAAAAAGCTCATTGTCCGCATCCGTATTGAGGAACCCCGTCTCCACCAGCACCGCAGGCATTCTCGACCTGCGCAGGATAACCAGCCCCGGCCGCTCCTTCACTCCAAGATTCCGAAAACCCACCTGCGACAGCGCTTCATTGATATTTTCCGCGAGCTGCACTTTCTCACCCGAATTGTCGTACACCAACGTCTCCACCCCGGAATACTGATTTGCTTCAGGGCTGGAATTTCTGTGGAAAGAAATCAGGAAATCTCCGCCCTCCCGGTTCGCGATCTGCGCTTTCTCAAAAGGCGTATCATAAACATCCTCCGTCCTTGTAAATGCGACCTCCACTCCGTTGTTCTGGAGAATCTCTCCTACGGCCAGCGCAAGCTGTAAGTTGTCATCCTTTTCCTGTCTTCCTTCGTACATTGCCCCCGGCTCAGGGCCTCCGTGACCGGCATCGAGAATTACCTTTGCCATGACCGGACCTCCATCCGAATATCCTTCATATTACAATATGCCCGGTTGGCGGAGATGCTACACACCAAGACAAACATAACACAAAGGGGGATCAAATATCTCTGTCTGTCCCCTATAGGTTCTTCACAGAAATATTTGATCCCCTTGTCTTATTTTGCAACAATATAATACGTCGCCTTTTTTGTCCTTCCCTCATCCAACCAACAGGCGAATCGGATGAATCTTCTGGACGGGACATGATTCCCGACGGTACTTAGCGGGCGTATTTTGCCCGCTTACGTACCGCTTCGTGGAATTACTAAGTGCAAACGGTCCCGGAAAGAAGCTTCATCCGATTCGCCGTTCGCTGAAAGATTCACCGTTCGCGAAAAGATCCCCCATTCGCTGAAATGTCCCCCCTTCGCCAGAAGATCCCCCGTCACCTGGAAACTCCCCGGACAATCCTGTAATACGAACGCGAAGTAATAAAGTAAACTGCCGTATAAAACAACGTAAATACGAGGAAACAGCCAATATTCGTATAGAGCAGCACCCTGGAATTCACGATGCCGAAAACCAGCAACAGCTTCTTCACGATCGGGAACGCAAATACGGTATGCAGCCCTGCCAGCAGCAGCGGCAGCAGAAACACGGTAAGCATCTGAGAATGGATACTGCTCCGTATCTCCCTGTCCGTCATTCCCACCTTCTGCATGATATCAAATCTGGACTGATCCTCCAGTCCCTCCGAAATCTGTTTGTAATACATGATCAGAACCGTAGCAGCCAGAAACACGGCAGCCAACAGAACCCCCAGCACGAATATTCCGCCATACAGCGCGTAAAAATCAGCCTTCTGCTCTGCCCTGCAATTCCGCTGAGAATACGGAAAATTCTCATCTGCCGTCATCAGGTCATCCACCGCCTTACTCACCTTCGCTGCGACCTGCTGCTGCGTCTCATCATCTGCCGGAATGTCAAAACCGTAGTATCTCGTAAGAGAAGATGCATTTTTCCCGTATATCTTTTTCTGAGCCGCGTCGATCTGATTCAGAAATGCTTCATCCGGGACGAAGGCATAGATGGAATTAAATATGGTAGCCGTCGCCTCGCCGTTCTCCACAAAGCTCTCTGCCTGCTTTACCACCTTCCACGTATCGCAGCCCTCCAGCGTGATCGTGTCATACTCATAAGTGTCTCTCGGACTCCACAGAATGACTTCATTCTCCCCCAGAGTTTCATTTTGTCCCATCAGGCGGTTATAGTCAGATACCGGGATAAAATAGATATCCCGAATTTTGGCGATATCCGTAGCGCCGAATTTCTCCACGACCTGCTTTTCATCCAGAATCACCTGATCTGCGTCAAAATATGCGCCAATGCTCAGGTACTTGTAATCCAGTACATTTTCCTGCGTAAACCCGCTCTCCTCCACTACCGCATTCACGGCATTATCGATCTGCTCCAGGTATCCCTCGTCAAAGGTGTACGTACATATCTCGATCTGCCTCGGATACCGCCCCGTAAGCCGTGCCTCATTGCCGAAGTACATGCACGTTGCAGCGGAGAGCATTACCAGCACCATCGTAGACAGAATACAGATGGAAGCCAGCCCCGCGCCATTTCTTTTCATGCGGTAGATCATGGAAGACACAGAAACAAAATGGTTCGGCCTGTAATAATACTTTTTATTTTTCTGGAGCATCCTGCAAAGAGCCACCGACCCCGCCACAAAAATCAGGTAGGTAGCCACTATCACCATGCCCACTGCCACAAAGAACAGCATAAACGCGCTCATAGGATCTTTGATGGTCACTGCAATGTAATACGCCGCAGCCAGAAGCGCAAATCCCGCCAGGGCAAACAGCCAGTTCGCCTTCGGCGGTTTCTCGCCTACCGCGTCGCTGTGCAGAAGATCGATGGGCTTTGCCTTTCCCACCTGAAACAATGCATTCAACAGGAGCAATAAAAAGATAGCCAGAAACAGCTTCGTGGTATCAAACAATGAAGTCATCTCAATCGTATATTTCATATTGACCGCTCCGTGCAGGACAATAGCCATGCAAAGCTCCGCAAGCTTCGAAAAAAGAATTCCGCAGAACAGTCCGCCTGCCAGGGCGACCACTGTCACAATCCCGCTTTCCCATATCAGGATCCGGGCAAGATTCCTTTTACCCATACCAAGAATATTGTAAAGTCCAAACTCCCGTTTTCTGCCCCGAATCAGGAAGGAGTTCGTATAGAACAGAAAAATAACCGCAAACACAGCAAATACGCCGCTCCCGAAAGACAGCATGGCCTGAAGCGTACTGCCGCCTTCCATGGCCGATACCTGCTCGCTCACCATCAGGAAATGAAGAATATAACACATCATGACCATACCGATACACGCCAGAAGATACGGCACGTAGGTCCTGTAATTTTTTATGATCCCGGTAAGCGCCAGTCTGGAATAGATGTTTCCCTTTTTCTCCCTCATGACCTGTCACCACCCGTCGCAAGCATTGTAAGCGTATCCGATACCTTCTGATAAAGCTGCTCATTCGTACTGGTGCCGCGGTAGATCTGATGAAATACCTCGCCATCCTTAATGAACAGAACACGGCCCGCATGGCTGGCTGCCTTGACGGAATGCGTTACCATCAGTATCGTCTGTCCGTCCTGATTAATACTTCCAAACAGCCGCAGCAGCTCATCCGTAGCTCTGGAGTCGAGAGCCCCCGTCGGTTCATCCGCCAGGATCAGCTTCGGGTTCGTGATCAATGCCCGGGCCACCGCAGCTCTCTGCTTCTGCCCGCCGGAGACCTCGTACGGATACTTGTCAAGAAGCCCGGAAATACCCAGCTTTGATGCAATCGGCATCATCCGCTTTTCAATATCGCGGTAAGACACGCCGGCCAGAACAAGGGGAAGGTAGATATTGTCCCGCAGTGTAAAAGTGTCCAGCAGATTGAACTCCTGAAATACAAATCCCAGATTATCCCGCCGAAATGCTGCCTTGTCAGCTTCCCTGATCCCCGACAGATCTCTCCCCTCCAGCAGTACCGAACCGCCGGTGGGCTTGTCAAGGGCTGCCAGAATATTCAAAAGCGTCGTCTTGCCCGAACCGGACTCGCCCATGATCGCCACGTATTCACCGGCCTCCACCTGGAACGTAACATTCGTCAGCGCCTTTACCTGATTGCCGCCGAAACGAGTAGTGTAAGTTTTTTTCAGATTATTGACGGCTAAGATCGCCATATTGATTCCTCCTCAATTCATGTTTTCTCCAAACAGCCTTTCTTGAAACTGTGCTGCTTCTGCTGTTGTGGCTACAGTTTACCAAAGAAGAACATCCTCTGCCATGGCTTTATCTTACAGTTACCTTACAATATTGCAAGGTAGCACAGATTTATCATATCCCTGAGCGGACGCCCCTGCAGGTCCTTCTCCGGGATATGATAAATCTGTGCTGCCTGTAAATGTAATATCACTCGATTTCGAGCTCTGCATTCTTGATATCGAGGCGCACCTCCGTCCCCTTCCCCGGCTCAGAGGTCACAAAAATCCTGTGCCCCAAATTGTCACAAATACGGCGGCAGAGGTACAGCCCGATCCCGCTGGCACGCTTGTCCGTCCTGCCATTTGGCCCCGTATACCCCCGTTCAAAAATCCGCGGCAAATCCTCCGGCGCTATGCCGATTCCCGTATCCCGGATACACAGCGTTTTCGGCTCTTCCAGTGTTATCGTGACACTGCCCTTATACGTGTATTTCAGCGCATTCGATAAGATCTGATCCAGAACGAAAAAGAGCCATTTTTCGTCCGTGACCACCCGGGCCTTCGTCGGCTCGTAATTCAAGCTGATTTTTTTGCTGATAAAAGCCGAGGCATGCCTGCGCACCGCCTGCCTTAAAATCGCATCCAGATCATACTCCTTGATGACGTAATCCTTCGAATCCCCGTCAAGGCGCAGGTAGCAGAGCACCATCTCCACGTACTGTCTCTTATACACATCTCCGAGCCCACGAGAC
>CAMTFT010000090.1 GCA_947071365.1 uncultured bacterium
GATGTAGCTCCGTCTCGTGGGCTCGGAGATGTGTATAAGAGACAGATCTGTATGTGTATGCGCTTTGCAGGCAGAGGGGCATGACGGAGGATATCCTGCAGGAAACGTTTTTGAAGGCGTTTACTGCGCTGAAGGATTCTCACACGAACATGCGGGCATGGCTGTATATGGTGGCCCGGAATCTCTGCTTTAACAGTATGAAAAGAGAAAAAAAGAATGTGCCGGCAGACCTGGGGGAGGCCATGGAAAGCAGACAGGATGCAGGTCAGGATGTGCTGGAAGGGATTTTGCGGGATGAACGCAAAAGGATGCTCTGGGAGGCGATGTACAGACTCGAAAGCCGGAGACGGGAGATACTGATTTTGCAGTATTTCGGAGGGTTTTCACAGCGGGAGATCGCCGCGATGCTCCGCCTGTCGCCGGAAAATGTGCGGGTGCAGGTACACCGGGCAAAAAAAGAGCTGAAAACATGTTTGGAGGTGATGCATTATGACGTTTCGTGAAATGCTGGAAAAATATAAAGACGGGACATTGGGGGAAGAGGAACGGACGGCTTTGGAACGGGAAATCGAAAAGTACGAGGCTATCAGTGATTACCTTATGGAAACGGAGGAGATTCCGGAGCTTGCGGAGGTCTTCGGAGAGCTGGAGAAAGAGGGAGCGGATAACGGAAATCCGGACAGCAGAAATCAAAATGATGGAAAACGGAACAGCAGAAATCAGAATGATGGAAAACGGAACAGCGGAAATCAGAATGACGGAAACCAGAAGGGCTGGAAACAGGATCATACAGGAAAACGTGCAGATGTGCAGTTTGTTGAGGTCGTCAACCGCTCCATCCGCAGAGCATTTCGTCGTCTGGCATCAGCCGTGCTAGCTCTGACGCTGACGGTGGTGCTGTTCCTTCAGTTCTGCCTGCCGCGCATCGTGTCCTCCTTCTATTATGACCCATCGAAGGATGCCGGGGCAGGCCAGAATCAGATGAGCATGGATCTGGCGGTGTATTCGGAGCTGTTCTGGCCCGGCAGAAACCGCACCCAGGTAAATGCGGAAGCGAAGGGTTATGGAAAATACGATATTTCTATTCCGCAGACAGTGAGCTACAACCGGAGCTTTACGAACGTATCAGGGGAGATTGTCAGAGGAAAGCTGAAATTATACGATACGAATGTTTTGAAGGCTCCCACCGGGAACTGTTTTGCCTGGTTTCAAGCGATCGGGGATCTCTCGAGGCCGCTTACGGAAATATGGGGGGATGGGGATGCGGATGCTGAGGCGAAGGAGGATACGACAGAAGAAGCAGCAGATACCGGCGCAGAAGAAAAAACGGCAGGTATTGGAGACGATGATACCGTAGAAATTTACAACGTGTGCGCCGCCGGGACGAGGCAGCAGGCCAGGAAGACGCTGGAATCGCTGTCCGATACGGAAAAGTACATTGGCTGTGTTTCCCTGAACAGGATGATGGGCTATGAAGATTTTATGGAATGGCTGGACGGTCAGGAGGAGCTTGGAAACGTCTGGTGCGCCGTGAAGACGAATGATCCGGCTGAATTTGTTGATGAGGAGACAGGCAGCACAGAACAGATCTTCCGGGCGGACAACATGGGCTTTGTATGTGATCCCGCCCAGTCCACCGCCTTTATCTGGGATGAAGAAAGGTATCCTGAGCTGTTTCTGTGGAATACTCCGTTGACGGAAGAGAGTGGTATCACCGGAGAGGAAGGCAGCGGCTGGAGAGAAGCAGAGAGGAAGCTGAAGACGGAGGAAAATGCGCGGCAGCACTTTATCAGCCTTTTGACGTACATGGCGGATCAGGAGGAGTTTCTGGATATGATGCAGACGGGAGAGGGGCAGCGGGAAGAGCTGCTGTCCGCAGCGGACTACGTCCGGGAGAACGGAGTTACCGTTTACGGGTTTGCGGCGGTCATGGATAAGGAGACTGCTCTGAAGCTTGAGGAAATGGAAGAGGTATATGAGATCTATATAGAAGATCTGCGGTAAAAGAAAAACGAAGGTCCGGTTATGCCCGGCCTTCGTTTTTAAAATATTCTTTCGTCAGTTTAAATGCCGTACCAGAAAGCAGGAATACGGCGATGAGGTTCGGAATCGCCATCAGACCGTTGAAGGTCTCCGCGATGCTCCAGATCAGTCCGAGGTTGACGGTTGCTCCGACGATGGCCACCAGAGAATAAACCACCATAAAGGGCTTGATGACTTTCGTGCCGAAAAGGAATTCAATACAGCGCGCGCCGTACAGTCCCCATCCGATGATCGTGGAAAAGGCGAAACAGCACATGGCAATAGCAGTGAAGATCGATACCCAGTTTCCGTAAACCGTGGTGAAGCCGGAGATCGTCAGCTCTGCGCCTGCGGCTGCACCGTATGGCACCTCGATTCCGCTTAAGAGGATCACGAGTGCGGTCATGGTGCAGATCACGATGGTGTCCATGAATACTTCAAACACACCGAACAATCCCTGCTTGACCGGCTTCTGCGTATCTGCGCATGCATGGGCGATGGAACCTGTACCGAGGCCTGCTTCATTGGAGAAGATACCGCGGGCAACACCTTTCTGCATACTGAGGAACATGCTTCCGACGATTCCTCCGGTCACAGAGGAGGGGCGGAAAGCGCCTGAAATGATACTGCCGAGAACGCCGGGAACGCGGCCCAGGTTCATCAGGATAACGCCGAGGGAAAGCACGATATAAAGCAGCGCCATCAGCGGAACAAGTTTTTCCGTGACATTTCCGATACGTTTGATACCGCCCAGCAGAATCAGAGCGACTAACAGTGCAATGATGATACCGATAATGAGGCTGCTGGTAGGAACGACTGCATCGGAGATCATGTGGTAGTTAAGCAGTGCGGAATTGATGGCTGCCGTGATGGTATTTACCTGTGTGGCATTTCCCGTTCCGAATACGGCAAGCACACCGAACAGTGCAAAGGCGTAGGCCAGCCAGTGCCAGTGCTTTTTAAGACCGTTCTTTATGTAATACATCGGGCCGCCTACCCAGTCCCCCTGGCTGTTCTTTTCGCGGAAATGGACGGCGAGCGTCACTTCGGTAAATTTCGTACACATACCGAGAAGGGCGGATACCCACATCCAGAATACAGCTCCGGGGCCGCCGATGGCGATAGCTCCGGCTACTCCGGCAATATTTCCGGTGCCGACGGTGGCTGCCAGAGCGGTACAGACCGCCTGGAAGGGAGTGATAGCGCCATCGGAAGCTTCGCGTTTGCGGAACATTCTGCCGATGGTGCATTTCATGGCGTACGGAAATTTGCGTATCTGCAAAAATCCGGTACAGATACTGAGGTACAGTCCGACGCCGATAATGCAGACCATGGCCGGAACGCCCCAGATAAAGTTGTTGACTACCTGATTGATTTTTTCGATCGTCTGTAACATAATACACATCCTGTTCTTTTAGAATAATGCCCTCCAGAGTGCCACAGTACGGCCCCTCTGGCGTGGCCAAGTAGCATAATGATACCACAGAAACATGAAAATAGGAAGACTTCCGGAAAATATTCTGAAAAAGACAGGGAAAAATAGAATATTTTTGGCTGCGGCTGCCGTATATTCAATAAAATCCTTGTCAAAAGGCTGGCAGGAAGGTAAAATAAAGGTCTGGGGACAGTTTGTTCCGCAGAAAAGAGGAGTTTGGGAAAATGGAAAAAAGAAAAGAGAACAGGAAACTTAATTATATAAAACTGCTGGTTCTGCCTGTTTTTTCAGCAGTCGGGCTTACGTGTGCGACGAGCATGGACGCTTTTCACATTACAAATGAGGGGATGGAGGGATATTCGTTCCTTTCGATGCTCCTGGAGAAGATCATGCGTTCCCTGTCCACCAACAGGCTGCTGCTTTTTCTGCTGGCGCTTCTGACGGGAGCAGCCATCGTGACAGTGCAGAAGAAAACGTTTGAGATACGGGAACGCATACTGGCGGCGATTTTTGCGCTGAGTTTTTCCGGTGCGCAGCTTCTTTGCAGATCCTATGCGGAATGCAATAGCTGGAGTATGCTGCTGGGCGGCGGTTTTGTGTTTCTGCGGGCTATGGTGATCATACTGGGAACTGCTGTACTGATCTATTACCTGATCCTTCTGGCCTTTGACTTTCTGGACCGTCTGTCTTCGCGGGAGGTTGTATCGGCAGGAACATTCTCAAAAAAATACTATATTACATCATCGCTGCTGGTATTGCTTTGCTGGGTGCCGTATCTTATTTTGTTTTTCCCCGGCACCTCCGGTACGGATACGGCAAGCCAGGTGGCGCAGTTTTTCGGCCAGCGGACATGGACGATGGGCATGTCGTCGGTGAGGGGAGCGGATATTTATTTCAGCAATCATTTTCCGTTCTTTTCGACGGTGCTGGCGGGCAGCTTCGTCAAACTGGGAATCATGCTGGGGAAGGCCGAATACGGAGTGCTGCTCTATGCTGTGCTGCAGATGATATTTATGGCCTTTACCTTTACCGGCATCTGGTTTTACCTGCGCTGGGCCGGACTGTCCGGGCGTTGCCTGAAGGCCGGGCTGATTTTCACGGCGATTTTTCCGATATACCCGATGAATGCCATCTGCATGTTGAAGGATGTATCTTTTTCTGTGTTCTGCCTGATCATCTCAGTTTTGTTATTTGAGATTATGCGCTCCCACGGCGAGTCCTTAAGAAACAGGAAATTCTGTGCGGCAGTGCTGCTGACCACGCTTTTTGTAATGCTGTTTCGAAGCCAGGGTGTGTATATCATGATACTGGTTGCTGCTGTGGTTCTGGTGGTCTATCGCCGGTACTGGAAGCAGGTGGTGGCAGCTTTGGTGGTGCCGATCCTTTTCTTCCAGCTCGTATGGATAAAGATACTTTTGCCGTCGTGGAACGTCGCACCGGGCGGACGCCAGGAAGCGATCGGAGTTCTGTTCCAGCAGACGGCCCGGTACGTAAAGGAGTACCCGGAGGACGTGACGGAGGAGGAAAAGGAGATCATCGATCAGGTGATCGCGTATGATCTTCTGGCGGAGAAATATAATCCGACGCTGACCGATCCGGTGAAATTCACTTTCCGGCAGGACTGCGAGACGAAGGATATTCTGGAGTACCTGAAGGTGTGGTTTGATATGTTCAAAAGGCATCCCGGAACGTACGTGGAGGCTGTTCTGAACAACTGCTACGGATTTTTCTATCTGGAGCACTCCTCGGGGCTCGTCTATATGAATTATAAAAATAAAGACCGCTGGAAAGAAGGAAACGAGCTTCGGGTCGATGCGCCGTTCCTGACAGAGACGGTATCAAGAGCGGTAGGAGCTGTGCCGTACTTTTTGCAGAAGATCCCGGTGCTTGGACTTCTGTTCAGTATAGGCGCTTATTCCTGGGCGGTCATCTACTTCTTTATAAATACATTGCGAAAGAAAAAATAGTTGTATTTGATACCGGGTATGGTGACGATCCTCTCTACAGGGATTTTCCTGATCTGCCCGGCTAACGGAAATTTCCGTTATGTGATGCCTCTGATGTTTGCCGTGCCGTTCCTGTTTGGAATGTGCATCCTCCAGAGTACAAAAGAGCAGGGCGCGAAATCGCAGGAAAAATACAGCGGTCACGATGAAAGGCTATAAAGCCCGGGCAGTCGGTTCACAGCGGGCAGGAAAATACAGGCGACCGTATCAGGAAAGAATGAAAAACAGGATGGAGAAAGAGATGGAAAAAATTGCTGTGTTGATCCCGTGTTACAATGAAAGTAAGACGGTGGCGAAGGTAGTGAGGGATTTTAAGGCGGTATTGCCGGAAGCGAATATTTACGTCTATGACAACAATTCGACGGATCATACGGATGAGATCGCGCGGGAGGCAGGCGCTATCGTCCGGTATGAGTACCAGCAGGGAAAGGGAAATGTCATCCGCCGGATGTTCCGGGATATTGATGCCCAGTGCTATATCATGGCGGACGGTGATGATACGTATCCCGCAGAGTACGCGCCGGAAATGGTTCGCAGAGTATTGGAAAAGGGTGCGGATATGGTAGTGGGCGACCGGCTGTCCTCCACGTATTTTACAGAAAACAAGAGACCCTTCCACAATTTTGGCAACTCTCTCGTCCGGAAAATGATCAATTTCATGTTCAAGACGAAGATAAAGGATATCATGACGGGCTACCGTGCTTTCAGTTATCAGTTTGTCAAGTCGTTTCCTGTGCTGTCAAAGGGTTTCGAGATAGAGACGGAAATGAGCATTCACGCGATCGATAAAAATATGCTTTTGGAAAATGTCGTGATCGAGTACCGCGACCGACCGGAGGGCAGTGAGTCGAAGCTCGATACGTATTCGGACGGAATGAAGGTGCTGAAGACGATTGCAAGGCTGTACCGCAATTACAAGCCGATGAATTTTTTCGGGGCGCTGGCTTTTGTGCTGATCGCCCTTGCGGCCATCTTCTTTATTCCTGTATTTGCAGAGTACCTTCAGACGGGGCAGGTGCCGAATTTCCCGACGCTGATCGTGTGCGGTTTTTCTGTGATGGCGGGCATACAATCGCTGTTTTC
Source organism: uncultured bacterium (assembly GCA_947071365.1). Lineage (GTDB taxonomy): Bacteria > Bacillota > Clostridia > Lachnospirales > Lachnospiraceae > Choladousia. Next base: position 6,547 of record CAMTFT010000090.1, read on the forward strand.
GGGAATGATTCTCCAGAATATGGTGCAGAAGAACCGGCAGGATTTTGAGATGGAGCTGCAGCATATCGCGGAGCGGCGCAAGAGGCTGCAGGAGCAGGAAACGGAGTAAGGTTTTATAAGGCTGTGGAATGGAGAAATTTGACCGTACCTTATGTGTGTTTAAAAATATGGAAAATAAAACGGAGCCATGCATCTGTCTCTTATACACATCTCCGAGCCCACGAGACGGAGCTACAT
>CAMTFT010000091.1 GCA_947071365.1 uncultured bacterium
GGCTTCAGTTTTCCTTCGTTTTTCTGTATGGCAGGTACGATACCGGAAAGACCAGCCTGATCCGGGAATTCTGCAAAAATAAAAGGGCGGTTTTCTTTTCCGCCCGGGAGATCGTACCGGAAAGGCAGCTCCGCGCATTCTGGAGTGAAAGCCTTCGCTGCCTTGCACCACAAAGAAAGCCTGAAGAATTTTCCAGTTGGGAGGAAGCGTTTTCCTGGGTCTCCTCCGTTTCCTTTTCCCACCGTCTTGTGCTTGTCCTTGATGAATTTCAAAATCTGGCGGAGCATTGCCCGGATTTTATGAATGCGTTTCAAAAAGCAGTACAGCACGATTTTCCCTCCGGAAAAATATTTTTGATCGTGACATCCTCTTCCGTCGCCTATGCGCGCCAGTTGATGCGTGATCCATCACCTTCACCTTTTCAGGCGATTTCGGCCAGAGCCTTTCTGACCTCGGTTCCGTTCTACACGTGTCAGCCGTACCTCGCCGGATACGCCCCTCTGGAACAGCTCACCATGTACGGAGTCACCGGAGGACTTCCTTCTTATATTAAGTTGCTGAACCGCAACTATTCGGCCCGGGAAAATATCCTCGCCCTGTTTTTTAAAAAGGGAGCCCCGCTGCTGTTCGAACCGCTCTCTTATCTGCACCGGGAGCTGCGGGAAATCTCCACCTACAATTTCCTTCTGGAGATCATTGCCTCCGGACAGAACCGGCTGGCCGACATTGCAGCGGAAGCTTCCATAGGCACAAACAAATGCGCCAAATACCTTAACACGCTGATCGACCTCGGCATCCTTGCCAAGGAATTTCCTGCCGCAGGGGAGATTCAGAAGAAAGTCCGCTACGTGTTCGCCGATCACATGCTTCGTTTCTGGTATCGTTTTGTGTACCCGAATATCAGCAGCATTCTGTTTGACCGGGGCGAAGAAATTTATGAGCAGTACGTAGCTCCCGGCCTCAATGATTACCTGCTCCCGGTGCTGGAGAGCATCTGCACCGAATATCTGGAACGCCTTGCCGACACGGGCCAGACCCCCTTCCTGTACCGTCATACCGGTTCCTGGTGGTGCGGTGGAACGAAACGCGAGCCATTTTTCCGCATACCGCTCATCGCCATGGACAATGAACACACCGTACTCGGCATCTGTCACAGCAGCAGTGAACCGGCAGACCTTCCGTACTACGAAAAGCTCAGTCAGCCGCTGGCTCCCTTCGGTGACAAAAAGCGGTATATCTGCATTTTTTCTACCTCCGGGTTTACGGAGGAGCTACAAAAGGCTGCGGCAAGAGCAAAGAATACATGGCTGATAGATCTGGAGGATATTACAGCCCTGTAAATCATATCACCAATATACAGTATAACGGGCCGCAACAGATGTATTTTCTTCTGTCGCGGCCCACTTCACGATTGGCATTTTCCTACTATACTTCCCTGAATATTCCGTTATTCTATGATCTTCACGGCGGTTCCGTACGCGATCACCTCCGCTGCTCCCTGCATAACGGAGGATGATCCGTACCTGACGTTCAAAACAGCGTCTGCCCCCAGTTCCTCCGCCTCGTCCACCATACGCTTCATAGCGATCTGGCGTGCCTCGTTGAGCATCTCAGTGTAACTGACGATCTCACCGCCTACCAGTGTCTTCATGCCGGCCATAAAGTCCTTTCCGAAATTTTTTGACTGTACAACCGTTCCCTTTACGATTCCCAGGGCCTCAATCTGTTTGCCCGGAATATAATCAATATTTAGAAGCTTCATCTTCTTCTCCTTTCTCTATCTCTGCCAGTCTCTGGCGCAGTGCAATCAACACCCCTGCTATAACAACAACCGGTATACACATCAGTACCGCAAACAATCCAATTGGCAGCGGGTCCTCCATCTCGCCCCAGACGAACATAGCCATCACCAGCCCCATCAATGCCAGCATCACTATTGCGGCAATCCATGGGCCTTTCTTTTTCTTTTTTCTGTCCTGAACCGCAATATTCAAAAATCTCATCCCCTCTCTTTCTATCTGCTTCATTTCTGTAAGATACGAGGCAGCATCCAAAGAGGCCAGATTGCTTTCCTGTTCCCGTATCCTGCTGCACATCTGATGGATAACGGTCAGATTTTTCTCCTCATGGGACAGGTAGATCATATGACGCTCCAGACAATCCGACAGACTCAGTTGATTTTCCTGGAGCTTCCGGATCTCGTCGATCGGTATCAGGAGCTTTCGAAGCAGCTTGATCTTATGAAGGGTCACCACATCCTCCTCCGTATAATTCCGGTATCCGTTTTCCGCATTGCGCAAAGGCTTCAGCAGCCCCTGCTGTTCATAAAAACGGATGTTCTTTTTGGTGATTCCCACCGCCTGCTCTACCTCATTGATCTTCATGACCGGCCCTCTTTTCTGTTATTATCGTATCTACGCAGTGAATTTACACCTTCCATCTGCTGGAAGGTCAAGGGATTTTCTCAAAAATCTGTAAATAATTCAGAAAAATCTCAGAGCGTACACCCCTGCAGGTTCTTCTCTGAGATTTTTTAGTCTGTTCATAACGTGATATTATGGCACCAGCCTGTATTATTTCGTACCAAAAATTCTGTCTCCTGCATCTCCCAGTCCCGGCACGATATAGCCATGGTCATTGAGATGGTCGTCCAGTGCGCCGACATAGATATCCACATCCGGATGCGCTTTCTTCATGGCCTCAAGTCCCTCCGGTGCAGCAATGATGCACATAAAACGAATATTCTTTACGCCTTTTTCCTTCAGAAGGTCGATCGCCGCAATCGCGGAACCACCTGTTGCCAGCATCGGGTCAACGACAAATACTTCTCTCTCCTGGGAATCCGCCGGAAGCTTGCAGTAATATTCCACCGGCTTCAGTGTCTCCGGGTCACGGTACAATCCGATATGGCCTACCTTGGCTGCCGGAATCATCGCCAGCATACCGTCCACCATGCCGAGTCCGGCACGCAGAATCGGAACAACAGCCAGCTTCTTGCCGCTGAGCTCCTTGACCGTCGTCTTGCAGATCGGAGTCTCAATCTCAACATCCTTCAGCTTCAAATCTCTTGTCGCCTCATAGCACATGTACATGGCGATCTCGCCGATCAATGCCCTGAAGTCCCTGGAGCCTGTCTCGCATCTTCGGATCAGGCCGATTTTGTGCTGGATCAACGGATGATCCATAATCATTATCTTCTGCATCAGTTTAATAATTCCTCCTCATTTAATTGTACTACAAGCTTTGTGATCAAAGCTTCAAGCTCTGCATAACACTGTCCGTAATCGGCAAGCGCGCCGCCGTAGGGATTCTTTACTTCCTGCTCTTCTCCAACGTATTCATTTAACGTCCGGACGATCCCGCCCTCCGGTGCGACTTCCTTCTGCACCTTCTCATTCACACTCGCGCTCAGCGTCAGGATAAGAGTCCGTTCGTCAAAATCTTCTTTTACCAGCGGATCGCTCATGTGCTCTTTCATCGTCAGGCCATTGCTGACAAGCACCGCCTCAGCCTTTGGATTGATCGGCTCCGGAAACAGCACGACGACTCCCTTTGAGGTAATCTCAAGCTCCTCCAGCAGATATTTACTCTGGAGTATCGCTTCCGCCATCGGCCCCATCGCCGTATCGCTATTGCTCACAAAAATCAGTTTGTCATATCGTCTCAATTGTATCTGCTCCTTGCCCTATACTGTAATAATCTGGTGGCCGGCCGCTTTCATCAGCCGGTTCATAATAGCCTGCCCCATCTGAGGAGTCTCAAAGGATTCGGAATATATCACAGACACATCCATCTCATCAAACTCTCTCAAAATAGCATACAAATGCTGTGCGATCGTAATCTCATCCTTCCGGGAGCCGATGGATTTCACAGTCCCGCTGCGGTAATACAGCAGAGATTCGTCTGTGCCAATCACTCCGACCTTCCTTCCATCTGCGATATGCTGCGCTGCCAGCTCATTTATCTTTTCCCGCACATTCTGCTCTTCTCCCTCGACGATGAACAGCTCTGCCTTCGGCGCATAATGGCGGTATTTCATTCCCGGTGCCTTCGGCCTGATGTTCGCGTCATCCGAAATCAGTGCCCGATCCGTCTCCACTCTGCCGAGAACCTCCGTCAGCATCTGCTGATTGATGTAACCCGGCCTCAAAATGGTCGGCATCCCCTCCGTAAGATCCACAATGGTAGATTCCAGGCCAATCCCGGTGTCCCCACCGTCAATGATCATGTCGATCACGCCGTCCATATCCTCCGCCACGTGCTCCGCCTTCGTCGGGCTGGGCCGCCCGGATGTATTCGCACTGGGCGCTGCCACGTATCCGCCGCCGGCACGAATCAGAGCCCGTGCTATCTCATGATCCGGCATACGCACCGCCACCGTGGAAAGGCCGCCTGTCGTCGTAAGAGGCACTGCATCGGATTTTTTCAGCACCATGGTAAGCGGCCCCGGCCAGAACGCATCGGCCAGCATCTTTGCCTCCTTCGGGATATCCACCGCGATCTTCCGGATTGCCTCCCAATCCGCAATATGGACGATCAGCGGATTGTCCGAAGGCCGTCCCTTCGCTCCATATATCTTAGCGGATGCCTTTTCGTCCAACGCATCTGCTCCAAGTCCATACACCGTCTCCGTAGGGAAAGCAACCAGTCCGCCCCGCTTCAAGATCTCACCCGCACGACAAATTCCTTCCTGATCGATACCGTCACGCATTATTTCCATGACCGTCTTCATAGCTTTCTCCCACCTTTCCGAATTAGTATACCACTTTAACAGCGTTTTTGAAACCATTTTCTGCTTTTTTCCTGTTTTTACGGTATCCAAAAAGAGGGGGCTGTGCTAAAATGGTGATAAGCTCCGGTGTTCCCGCCTGCGGCGACGCCGGAAATTTCGAAAACGGAGGCAATTATGAGCGAAGAAATTTTAACAACACCAGTGACAGAAGAGGAAAACGTGATGGCAGAAAACACTGCCCCGGCTGAAGAGGCTTCGGCTGAGGAAGTAGCAGCACCGGCTGAGGAATCTGCGGCCCCGACCCAAGAAATTGTGGCTCCGGCTGAGGAAGCACCAGCTCCGGCTGAGGAAGCACCAGCTCCGACCGAAGAATCTGCGGCTCCGGCTGAGGATACACCGGCCCCGGCGACCGAAGAGGCTGCGGCTCCGGCTGAGACGATGGCGGATTATGAGGAGGCCATCACCGCTTCCATGAAACCGATTCATGAGGGCGATATTCTGACAGGTACGGTCATCGGCGTATCTGATGAAGAATTGACCATCGACCTCGGCATTTATACAGACGGTGTGATCCGTCTTGAGGATGCAAGCGACGATCCCAACTACACCTTCCATGATGTCGAAGTAGGACAGACCATTTCTGCAACCGTTATCCGCCGTGACAATGCCCAGGGCAGGATCCAGCTTTCCCTGAAAGCCGCTGCGGCAGTGCTTGGCTGGGAGCGTCTCGTACAGCTTTTGAAGGATCAGTCCAATATTAAAGTAAAGATTGCAGAAGCAGTAAAGAGCGGCGTTACCACATACGTGGAAGGAATCCGCGGATTTATCCCGGCTTCCAAACTCGCCCTTGGCTACGTTGAAAATCTGGACGAGTGGGTAGGAAAAGAGATCGAGGTGCGCGTAATCACGGCTGACCCGGAGGAAAAACGCCTTGTTCTCTCCGCAAAGGAGATTCTGCGTGAAAAGGAAGAAGAAGAGCGCAAGACGAGAATCTCCAACGTACAGGTTGGTCTCGTAACAGAAGGTACGGTAGAATCCCTGATGCCTTACGGCGCATTCGTAAATCTGGGCAACGGTCTCTCCGGTCTTGTACATATTTCCCAGATCAGCCAGCAGCGTATCAAGCATCCTGGCGCAGTTCTCAAGGAAGGCCAGCAGGTCAAGGTAAAGATCATTGCTGTGAAAGACGGAAAGATCAGCCTCAGCATGAAAGCGCTGGAGGACGTGGCTGTGAAAGAGATCGAAGAGGAAGTATTTGAAATGCCGAAGACAGAGGAGGCTACTACGTCGCTGGCATCGCTGTTTAAGAATATTAAACTGTAATACAGAATAAGCGGTTTATAAAACGTAGTGAAACTATGAAAAAAGTCTGTAAAAGTCATATCAAATAATGAGTTATAAGGTCTTCTATGATAAAATCATAATCATAGGAGGCCTTAAATTATGACCAAAAGAGAAAAAGAACCAGCACATCAGGTACAAATGACAGACGATAAGCGTGCTATTATCCAGCAACTTCTGAAGTAACCATCTCGGATATGGGAAATCCGAACAGATTGACTGTGAGAAACATCCAGATTATTGAAATGGAATAAAATAAAAACAGGTCAATACCAGCTATGGCCCTATGGCCATTGATGTGTCGCAGGATCGTAAAGCAACGTTTGATCCGTAGATTGTGAAAAAACGTCAGAAGGATATTTCTGGCATTGACCAGAAGATTATCTCCATGTACGTCAAAGAAATGACAACACAACAGATTTCGGATACCCTCATGGATATTTATAGATTTGAAGCTTTAGAGGGCTTTATTTCCGACGTTACGGACATGAGTGTTCTCTATTTGGTAATAAAACCATTTTCCTGTCATTTAACGTTCAGACAAGATAGCAGAAACTCCATATGCAAAAATTTTTCATCGACTTCCATTTGTATCTCAAAACACTGTTTCGTCTTTCATTTTCTTCTCTATTACACCACTGTCTCTTATACACATCTGACGCTGCCGACGACTTAATAGGTGTAG
>CAMTFT010000092.1 GCA_947071365.1 uncultured bacterium
CACCTATTAAGTCGTCGGCAGCGTCAGATGTGTATAAGAGACAGGCTCTGTATACGTTTCAAAGCTATACAGTCTTTCACAAAAAGGACGATGAGGCCAGGGAATATCTGTTTTTGCGGCAGAATATGCTGATGTTCGTGATGCATTTTGTCGCATTTACCGTACTGTTCCTTGAGATGTCAGAGACCACCCTGTTGCTGTTTTACGGTGCGCAGGTTATTTATCTGGCTGCGGTGCTGGTGCTGTTCCGCAACCTGTATCCGCTGGCCTCCAGGCTTTTGATCAACAATATGTGCATGCTGATCTGCATCGGCTTTATCATGATAACGAGGCTGTCCTATGACCAGAGCATCAAGCAGTTCAAAATAGCTGTATTTTCTACGGTGGTGGCGCTGCTGATCCCGATCATCATACGGAAGCTGCGGTTCATCACGAAAATGTACTGGCTGTATACGCTGGTCGGTATCGGCCTGCTGGCTCTGGTCGCTATTGCTGCGCGCTCTACCTACGGTGCGAAGCTCTCCTTCAATGTGGGCGGAATTTCCATCCAGCCTTCTGAATTCGTAAAGATCATTTTCGTATTTGCAATTGCCGGACTTCTGACCCACGCCCGGGACTTCCGGAGGATCGTGATCGCCACAGCACTGGCGGCGCTTCACGTGCTGATTCTTGTGGTATCGAAGGATCTGGGAAGTGCGCTGATTTTCTTTGTTACGTATCTTGTAATGCTTTTTGTGTCCACGAGAAATCCGTTTTATGTGCTGGCAGGAATTCTTTCCGGTTCCCTGGCGGCGGTGGGCGCGTATTTTCTGTTCGCCCATATCAGGGTTCGTGTGCATGCATGGCAGGATCCTTTTCAGGATTATCAGGGAGGCGGATATCAGATATGCCAGTCCCTTTTTGCCATCAGCGCCGGAAGCTGGTTCGGAACGGGACTGTGCCAGGGCTCTCCGGGGGCGATCCCCTTTGTGGAGCAGGATATGATGTTCTCTGCGATTGCGGAGGAGCTTGGAAGCATCTTCGGCATTTGCCTGATCCTTGTATGTATGAGCTGCTTTATCATGTTCGTCAATATATCCATGCAGCTTACCAACCGCTTTTACAGGCTGGTGGCTGTGGGGCTTGGCACCACGTATGCGACCCAGATATTCCTGACTGTAGGCGGCGGAATCAAGCTGATCCCGCTGACGGGAGTTACCTTCCCGCTGGTCAGCTACGGCGGAAGTTCCATGCTGAGCACCTTTATCATGTTTGCCATCGTGCAGGGGCTGTATATGCTGCAGCGGGATGAGGAAGTGAAAAACGAGCAGAAGCGGATCATGCAGGAGCAGCAGCGTTTTGAACAGCAGATGGGAAACGGATATTATGGAGCGTACCAAAACGGCGCGCCGTATCAGGCAGATGGGCCGTATCGCCGCAACATGTCGTATCAGGTGGATGAGCCGTATCACCGCAACATGATGTATCAGGCGGATGAGCCGTATCGCCGCAATATGCCATATCAGGAAAATGATTACGCAGATGCTCAACGGGATATGTATAACACATATGGAGGGAATGGATATGAAGAAGGACAGCAGCCGTACTCGCCGTACGAAGGCGGACAGAGGCAGCAGCCGTACAGCGAATATGACGGATCAAGATACGAATACTACAGAGACGATGACGGATATGGAGAATACGACCCGTACTGGGACGAAACAGACGAATAGAGCCCGAAGGGGAGAAAAAATCCCTGTCAAAGTGAAGGAAGTATACTTCGAGCAGGAGCCGGAACCGGTAACGGGTAAGGGCAGGACTACGGAGCTTGGCATCGTGACGTATACCTTCGTTTTCCTCTTTCTGCTGATGATCGGTTATCTTTCCTATATCAACATATTTAAAGCCGATGAGCTGAATTCCAATTCCTACAATACGAAGCAGGACGCCAATACGGACAAATACATCAGAGGTTCTATCCTCTCTGCTGACGGAAGCGTACTGGCAAGAACGGATGTTTCGGAGAGTGGTGAGGAGACGAGGGTATACCCGTACGCCAACATTTTTTCCCATATCATCGGTTATTCATCAAATGGAAAATCCGGGCTGGAGGCCAGCAGCAATTATGACCTCCTGTCTTCCCATGCCTCTGTTCTGACACAGCTCAAGGATGGGGCGGAAAATGAAAAGATGAGGGGAGATTCCGTGGTGGTCACATTAAATGCGTCACTGCAGAATGCGGCCTATGAGGCGCTGGGCGGATATAATGGGGCGGTGGTGGCTCTTGAACCGGATACGGGGAAGATACTTGCCATGGTGTCAAAACCCGATTTCGACCCGAACGCCATTGAGGATATCTGGGAAAGCCTCATAACAGACAGCACAAGCAGCGTTCTTCTGAACAGAGCGACGCAGGGACTGTATCCTCCCGGCTCGACCTTCAAGATACTGACGACACTGGCTTTTATGCGGCAGCAGCCCGGCAATTTCAAAAATTTTCAGTATGACTGTACGTCGAAGTATACGGTGGATGACGTCACGATCAACTGCTACAACAATTCAGCCCACGGACAGGAGGATCTGAAAGGGGCGTTTGCCCATTCCTGCAACACTGCCTTTGCCTCCATCGGAATGGAGCTGGACAATGATGATTTTAAATCGCTGTGCGAGGAATTCTTATTTAATAAGTCCCTTCCCGCCACGATGCAGCACAGCACCTCACAGTTTGCTCTGGATGAGGATTCTTCCTATGGAGAGGTGATGACGACATCTATCGGCCAGGGCGAAACACTGGTGACTCCGCTTCACATGGCGCTTATTACGGCTACTGTGGCAAACGGCGGCATTATGATGCGGCCCTACTGTGTTGACCATATCGAGACGTACGATGGCGATACGGTGTCAAAAACGAGTCCGTCCAAATATAAGCGCCTTATGACGACAGAGGAAGCGCGTCTTTTGACGGAGTATATGCAGGAGACGGTAAACTCCGGTACGGCGACAGCGCTGGGATGGTTTAATTTCTCAGTAGCCGGAAAGACGGGGTCCGCGGAGTACGTATCCAACGGGTATGAGGGAACGCACTCCTGGTTTGTGGGATTTTCCAACGTGGAGAACCCGGATCTTGTGGTGGCAGTCATTGCCGAGGACGGCGGTACGGGCAGCGAGACAGCAGTTCCCATTGCCTCACAGGTATTTCAGGCATATTACAACATTTACGGGTATTGATTGCGGTAAACCGTCCGTGTTAACTTAATATCACTTGCGCCGGATTTTTTGTTGCGTGATTTCAGAAAAAGAGTTATACTGATTGCAGTCATTTGTGGCACAACGCGAACAGGAGGGATTGCAATGATCGAGGCAACAAGCTGTGGCGGTGTGGTGATATTCAGAGGGAAAATACTTGTTTTATATAAGAGCTACAAAAACAAGTATGAAGGCTGGGTTCTGCCGAAGGGGACAGTTGAGGAAGGCGAGGAATTTAAAGAAACGGCTGCCCGTGAAGTATTGGAAGAGACAGGCGTGCGCGCTTCCATTATCAAATATATTGGCAAGAGCCAGTATACGTTCAATGTACCGGAGGACACGGTGGCAAAGGATGTCCACTGGTATCTGATGATGGCGGACAGCTATTACAGCAAACCACAGCGAGAGGAGTATTTTATTGACTCAGGGTATTACAAGTACCACGAGGCGTACCATCTTCTTAAATTTACGAACGAGAAGATGATTCTTGAAAAAGCCTACGGTGAGTATTTGAACTTAAAAAAGAATAATCTTTGGGGAAACCGAAAATACTTTTGACCACATGATGCCGGGATTCCGCCTGCTGCGGAATGTCGGCATTTTAAACTTGTTCCCAAATATCAACTGAAATGGAAAGGAAGCGTCATGAACTGGTATCCAGGGCTGTATGTGGGGAAAAATGCAGAGAAGAAAAAGGAAACTCTGATTCGAAAGATAGAAAGTGGGAAAACTCCTGTTAACACGTACCTGCTGACACTGCCATCAGGTGAGAACAATCAGTTGGAGATCATTCCGGCGTGGAATATGAAGTTCTGGTACAACAAAAAAAGCTGTCCCATGATCGTAGGACTTGGATGCGGAAGGTCAGAGATGATCGATCTTGTTCGGCAGATTCTTCAGGAATCGTTGGACAGGACGGGCAGCGCCGATCTTCGGAAATATCTGGAAGACCGGAAATCGTGATTAAGAAAGGGCGCAGGAGAATATGCTTCATATTATTCTGGGTATACTAAAGATAATCGGAATAGTTCTGGGCATTCTGCTTTTGCTTCTTCAGGCCGCGGTGCTGGCGGTGATCCTTGTGCCGGTGCGGTATCAGATTCAGGCGAAGAAGCAGGAGGACGAAGTCTGCGCCGGAATAAAGGTGAGCTGGCTGCTGCACATAGTCAGCGCTTCTTTTAAGATAAATAAGCGGGCAGAACACGATATCGCGATACGGCTTTTTGGTATCAGGCTTCCGCTGTTTGGAACGAAAAAGAAGAAAAAGAGAGTAAAAAGGCGGGCGGTTCCAGCTAAGGTGAGAGAGCCGGAGGATGTCCCAGAGCCCGAAGAGGTTCTGACGGAGGAAGACAGCCTGGAGGACGATACTTCTGGGGAACGTTACGGTGTCCTGGAGGACGAGTATGTGTCTGAGGATGAAGATGTTCCGATCGGTGAAAATATTTCGGAGAGAGATTCAGACATCCCAGGAAACGAATATGCTTCAGAGGATGAAGTTGTTCCAGCGGATGCGGATGCTTCCAGGGATGATTTCCTGCAGCCGTCTCCGGACGAAATACAGCCCGGGCAGGACGATATGTCAGGCGATACCAAGGTGGATACAGAAGATGATATGCTGGACGATGCCTGGGAGGATGCAAGGGATGATATGTCAGATGATACTGAAAAGGTAAGCGGATCCGGTAAAATCCGATTTTCTTTCCAGGGGATATGTGATAAAATAAAGGCAGTTTATGGATGGCTGAAAGCGCTGATCAGGAGACTCTTCTCTGTACTGAAAAAGCTCTGGGGACTTGTAGAAAAGGTCGGGGAGCTGCCGCAGAAGATAGGGGATTTATTTGAAAAAGCCGGAGAGATGTCTGAAAAAATCGGAGAGTTTGCCCAAAAGCCGGGACAGCTTCTTGAGCTGGCCGAAAGGCTGGAGGCCCGTGAGGTGCTGCGTGATGTCTTCGGATATCTTACGTATTTGCTTCGCCACTACGCACCGCGGAGCATCCGGGGATTTTTAAAGTTTGGCACCGGTGATCCATCAGTGACAGGGCAGCTTACGGGGCTGATCTATCTGATATTGCCGGCCAGAGCCGACCATTTTACGGTACAGCCTGAGTTCGGGGATGCTGTTCTTGAAACGGAAATCTCCTGCAAAGGCCATATTCGGGCGGTTCATCTGATCCGTGTCCTCTGGTGGGGGTTCCGCAATAAAAAACTGCGCCGGATAATCCGTTACCGGAACAGAGGCTGACCGAGGCCAGAAATCAAATATTCAGGTATACGTATAGGACATTTAGCATGGCTACATGACCTGTTGTTTGCAGGAATAAATCATAGTATGGAAAAAAGTTTACACGTTAAATATAATGAAGGTGTACCCGAAAGGGTATGGCATATGAAAGGAGAACAGAGATGGCAGAAAATTTTCAGAGTACAGTAGAAGCACTGTTTAGAGGGATGGAGAATTTTATCACGACAAAGACGGTAGTCGGTGATGCTGTGACGATCGGCGAGACGATCATCCTTCCGCTGGTGGATGTTACCTTCGGAGTTGGTGCGTCTGCAAAATCAGAAGACCGCAAGAATAACGGCGGCGGTGGAATGGGCGGAAAGATTTCTCCCAGCGCTGTTCTCGTTATCCAGAACGGCACAACGAAGCTTGTTAATGTCAAGAATCAGGACAGCGTCACAAAGATTCTCGATATGGTTCCTGATTTTGTAAATAAATTTGCATCAGGCAGAGGAGGAAGTACGCAGAACAGCGATCCGAATGTGGATGAGGCGATCCATAATGCATCCTCCGGGGAGGAGACGTTCTGATACGCCATACGTTCATTCGATCATCGATGGTATGGAAGGCAGAGGATCTGACATGATATGTCTGTTTTGCCCTCCAGGGTGTCTAAAACCCGGGCCTCCTGCATATGATATAAGAAAAGGAAAAAGTATCTGATGCGGAGGCTGATTGGTTATACATTGTTCTGGGTCGCAGCCGGGATGGTAATAGAGCTGTTAATTGAGAGTATCTTTATAGATGTAGTGCTGATACTTTTTTTCCTGCTGCTCGGATATAATCTCTTTGCCTGCTGAAATGTGGGGCAGAAATCAAAGACTCTGCGGCAGCCGCTAAGTATTCATGCAAACGTGGCGACTGGCCGCGGAAATAAAAAAAGGGCAGGTCATCGAAGGATGACCTGCCTGAATTAATTAGATTAAGCTCTTTCAACTTTGCCGGAACGAAGGCAAGAAGTACAAACGTACATTTTCTTAGCCGCACCGTTAACCTTAACTTTTACATGTTTGATATTGGCTTTCCACATTTTGTTGCTTCTTCTATGAGAATGACTCACATTGTTTCCGAAATGAACAGCTTTATCACAAATAGCACATTTAGCCATGACCGCACCTCCTTGAAATAAATTAAGCCTACTCCCACGATATAGACTCACAGCATGATTATTCTACCAGATACAACAATATTTTGCCTGTCTCTTATACACATCTCCGAGCCCACGAGACGGAGCTACATC
>CAMTFT010000093.1 GCA_947071365.1 uncultured bacterium
GATGTAGCTCCGTCTCGTGGGCTCGGAGATGTGTATAAGAGACAGGTCTACGAGAACACCGATCTTGCCGCCCATATGTGTATAGGAAGCTACGAAACCTGCATCCTCTGTTACCTGAACGAATCTTCTGATGTTCATGTTCTCACCGATGATAGCGATCTGTCCAGCCAGAGCTTCCTTAACAGTCTTTGTGGTATCGAATTTCCACGGCTCTGCCAGGAAAGCGTCGATATCTGCTGCGGATGTCTCCATAGCCTGCTCTGCTACCTGTGCTACGTAGTTCTGGAACTTCTCGTTCTTTGCTACGAAGTCTGTCTCTGCATTTACTTCAACTGCAACTGCTTTCTTCTTGTCCTCTGATACGATGAGCTTAACAAGACCTTCTGCTGCGATTCTTCCCGCCTTCTTCTGAGCGGTAGCAAGACCTTTCTCTCTCAGCCATTCGATTGCCTTGTCCATATCTCCTTCAGTTGCTGTGAGGGCCTTCTTGCAGTCCATCATACCAGCGCCTGTCATCTCTCTTAACTCTTTTACCATTCCTGCTGTGATAGCCATTCTATTTTCCTCCTGAATGTCTGTATATCAAAATATCAAAATGAAACTTACTCTGCGATCGGCTCTACCGGTGCTTCTTCGTATTCTTCCTCAACTACTTCCTCTGCACCCTGCTTTGCTTCGATAACTGCATCTGCCATCTTGGAAACGATAAGCTTTACGGCACGGATCGCATCGTCATTGCCCGGGATCACGTAATCCAGCTCTTCCGGGTCACAGTTTGTATCACAGATACCGATCAGAGTGATGCCCAGAGTATGTGCTTCCTGAACACAGATTCTCTCCTTCTTCGGGTCAACTACGAAGATTGCATCCGGGATTCTCTTCATTTCCTTGATACCGCCAAGGTTCTTCTGAAGCTTCTCCATCTCTTTCTTCAGTGCGATAACCTCTTTCTTCGGCAGTACGTCGAAGGTTCCGTCTTCCTGCATTGTCTCAATATCTTTGAGGCGTTTGATTCTGCTCTGGATCGTCTTGAAGTTGGTCAGCATACCGCCGAGCCATCTCTCGTTTACGTAGTACATACCGCATCTTTCTGCCTCTGTCTGTACTGCATCCTGAGCCTGCTTCTTTGTACCAACAAAAAGAATGCTTCCGCCCTCTGCTGCGATGTCTGCAACTGCCTTGCATGCCTCATCTACTTTGCCAACGGACTTCTGAAGGTCGATGATGTAGATGCCGTTTCTCTCTGTGTAGATGTACTCAGCCATCTTCGGGTTCCATCTTCTTGTCTGATGTCCGAAATGAACACCTGCCTCAAGTAACTGTTTCATTGAAATTACGCTCATGTCTTTTCTCCTTTTGGTTGTTTTCTTCCGCATGTCTCATTCTTTCAGAGAGACCGGGCTGTGCTGTCCCTTCATAGCTGTCCAATCTTCCGGCAGCGTATCGCTTTTCCGGCAGATACTCTGTTCTTCCTTCCGGCACCGTCCCCAAAATCCACATGCGTGTTTAATTTTGCAACTTTTGTATTATAACATAAGGACCTGCCCGCAGGCAAGTCCTTTTTTACTTTATTCCAAAACATTTCCCATAATTTAGTTGTCCGGCTGCCCCTGTAGCAACACTGCCCAATCAGGCGGCCCTCCGTCTGTTACTCCCTTCTAAGCGCATCGATCGGGTCAAGGTTCGCCGCCTTCACAGAGGGAAGCAGACCGAATATGATTCCGATCAGCATGGAAAACAGAACTGCCACAACGGAGGCTGGAACGCTGATGGACACCGACACACCGGAAATCTTATTGATTACCTGCGCCATGCCGATTCCTGATGCAACACCGATAATTCCGCCGATACTGGTCAGTACCGCCGCCTCTGTCAGGAACTGGCCGAGGATCGTGCCCTTCCGGGCGCCTATCGCCTTCTTCAGACCTATCTCGCTGGTTCGCTCCGTGACGGACACCAGCATGATATTCATAACGCCGATACCGCCTACCAGCAGGGAAATACTTGCGATCCAGATCAACTGATTGTTCGTCGCTGAGCTGAGATCCTGCAGCTTCTGGGCCCGCTCCAGTACGTCATCTGCCTTATATTTGACCTCTGTCTGCTTGGAGGATATGGTCTTGTTCAGGATATCGGCTGTCTGCCGCCCCGCATCCTCCATATCGTCCACGCTGGTGGCCTTTACAATGACATTTTCCGGCTCATCATACGAATACACGATGGGCCAGGATGCCTTCGGCATATACATGTTTCCTGACGATTCACTTGCATAGTTGTAATAGTCCTCCACAGTTGAAATAGAGGGCGTGAACTTTTTCACAGAATCCACAACGCCGATCACAGTGAAAGGCGTTTTGTTGATCTCGACTGTCTTTCCGATCGGGTTTTCATTCAGGAACAGGCTGTCGGCCGCTGTCTGATCGAGAATCAGGACTTTTCTGAATGATGTATAATCATCCTCTATGAAATTTCTTCCGGTGCGCACCGTATACCCCGCCGTATCAAAATAATTCGTATCGATGCCGCGAATGGAAACGCTGTTTACCGCATTATTCAGGTAGAATACACTGTCTGTATACTGTCTTTCATTGTAGCACGTTACATTCACAACGGAATCAAGCTCCCGTATCTGGTCGCACACTTCATTCGTGACCTCCGGGATGCCAAAGGGAATGCTGCTTTCCGAATCAATCGTATACGTATGGCCGCTCTGATACAGTACGACCTCCACCGTATTGTTTCCGGAGCCGACGAGATTGTTCTTGATCTCCTCATTCGTTCCCTTGATCGTAGATACAATAGAGATAATGGACGCAATACCGATAATGATGCCCAGCATTGTCAGGAATGACCGCATTTTATGTGACCAGATTCCCTGGAATGACAATCTTATATTTTCAAACAATTTTCATCCCTCCCATAATTACATGTAGGCATCGGACAGTGCATCCACGTCCTTCGTCTCTGCGCCTTCTTTTACATTTTTTCCATAGGGGAAGGCAATCCTGTCTGTGGCCTCCAGTCCACTCACCACCTCAATCGCATAGGAATATATCGTCCTTCCGGTGGTAATGTACTGCTTTTTCAGCTTTCCATCTTCTCCCTTCATAAATACGTATGCCCTGCCGTCATTTTCTGTCCGGACGAAGTATTTCTCCAGATAAATGCCGTCCATACTGGTGGACAGAGTCTCTGAGAACTGTATTTCTGCCTCGCCCTCCTCGATGTCCTCCGTATTTTCGATCTCCGCATAGAAGGGATAGTAGGAAGCGTTCGTATTTTCATTGCCAAGGCTCATGCTGCCTCCATCCGGGTCAGGATACTGGGAACTCTCCTTGACTACAGCCGTAAAGCTGACGCCGGTACTTGTCATCATGCCGGAGATCGTATCCCCCACATGAATTTTTTCCAGAGAAAGCTCGTTCATAGAACCCTTCGCATACAATCCCGTCTGGTTTGTCACCTTCGCAAAGTAATCATCCTCAGAGTCGCCCTCCTCCGTACCGATGCTGACAACGGTTCCATCGAGAGTGCTCTTTACGACTTTTCCATCCACGACACGCTGCTGCCTCTTCACTTCCAGCTCCAGCTCCCGGATATCCAGAGCACACATCTTGATATCATGCTCCTTCTCCTCGATCATTTCCTTCAGCTCGCTGGCCGTGTATCCGATTCCGTCATCACCGAAATCGCCGAAATCACCAAAATCGCCTGGATCTCCGAAATCTGTTTCCGTGGACGGTTCCTCCCACAGCCCGTACTGGGACAGCGTATTTACAAGGTCAGTATTCTGCGCTGCCAGCATTTTCTGCTCTTCCGTCAGCTTCAGATATGCCTGCTGCACCTTCTGAAGAGCTGCAAATCTGTTTTCCTCCGTCTCATTCGGATCCATTTGCTGGTATTCCTGGAACAGAAGAAAGACGTTGTATACCGCCAGCAGATCACCTATGCTCGCCGGTGTTGCTGTGAGATCTGTCCCCTGGCCCTGGCCCTCGCTTTCTCCTTCCTGATCTTCTCCCTCCTGACCTTCGCCCTCCGGTGTCGGCGTATTTGACGATCCATCCTGGGTCACCTTTGCAAGCTGCTCTTCCTGCCACTGCTGCTCCAGCTCCATACGCCATTCATCTCCCAGAAGCGCATAGGCCCGGGCTGCCTTTTCCAGATCCGCCCTCACCAGTGCCTGCGGGTCCAGCTTGTCGAACAGCGCTCTCATATACTTGATACAGAGCTGCCTGTAATAATCCTTTAGCTGTTGAACCATAAAAGCCCTGTCATTTTCATTCAGGTACTGTTCGATGTTCTGCCGAAGCTGATACTGCTGCATCTGCGCTTCCGCAAAGACGGTACTGAGTATTTCCTCCGGAAGCTCTCCCAGCCACTGCTGATAGAATACCACCGCATTCTCAAGCTCTGTCGCAAAGTCCTTGCCCTGGCCTGAGAGTACGTCCGCTGCTCCCTCCGCCAGCACGGTCTCCGCCATACCGACAAAGGTATTAATATACTCATCCATCTGCGCCATATTGTCAATATATACTGCCCTCACAGTCATATTCTTTGCCGGCATTGCAAAAGATACATTGGGAAGATTCCAGTCAGCAAGAGCTTCCCATTCTTCCAAAGTAGCCCACTCCGATGATTCCGGCTCCCATTTTTCAAAGGTACGCGTCGGATCATTTGTAACAGCATCCAGTATGACTGTATTTCCCACCGCATACTTCAAAACGGAAGGCTCCTGGCTCCTGGCCGGATCAATGACAGTCACGGTATATTCCTCCGTCTCTTCCTCTCCCAGCGCATCGCCGTTTGTCCCCTGCTCCGACTGCGGCACATCCGCACCGTACACACCATCCACAGCAGTCTCGCCGATCAGCTCATCCGTCCCGGATGTCTCCGGTGCTTCCTGCCCGTCCTGGCTTCCGTCTCCCGGCTGGCTCTCACTCTGAGCTGCATCCGTATCCGGTGCATCCTCATTTCCTGTATCGTCCCCGGTTGGGCTTTCACTCTGCGAAAGCTCGGAAGCCTTCGTCTGCAGCTCCTGCCACACCGTCACATTCTCGACCTCTGTCTGCTGCTTCGTATCCAAAAGGTCATACGCCTTCTGTATCTCCTCCAGTGCTTCTCCCAGTCCCGAAGCATCCTGCTCCGAAGACTGCGATGTCTCCTGAATCAGCATCTCTATGTATGTGATCTGATATTCACCCAGCTTCGCGCTGATCTTTTCCAGCTTCGCCGTTTCTTCTTCTCCCAGCGCAGATTTTACCGCATCCTTCAGTACATATTCCCTGACCTCTGCGGACGAACCATCCTCATTCTCCTGGGTGGTGATCTTTTCTTCTGCCAGATGCTTGCGGTAATATAAAACGGCCTCTTCCACCGCGCTGCCGACTTCCTCCGCCCGGAGCTCATCGCCGTATGACCGGAACAGGGAATTGATAGCCAGCACCAGCCGTTCATAACCGACCACGCTCTCTACAATTGTCAGTTCTTCCTCCGTATTGTCAGAGGAAGTGATCTCCTCTACATCTTCGATCTGAAATCCCTCCAGGCTGTCACCGCCGTCAGATCCTTCTGTGTTTCCTGCTTCATCCGCGCTCCCTGCACCATCCGCGCCGGAAGCATTTTCTGTTCCTTCTGTGCTCCCTGCACCGTTCGTATCCGAACCGCTGCCGGAACTCTCCGTACTTCCTGTACCATCCGCTGCCGGAGCATTCTCTGTACTCTGCTTGCCATCCGCTCCCGCATCTCCCGCCGGTTCGTCCAGCACCGCGTCCTCCGGCGAAGTCGCTGTCATCGTCGCATCACGGCTCTCCAGAGATGCCGTAGCCGGTGTCTTTTTCAGCTTCTCCAGATCCTTTTCAAGCTTCGTCATCGTCAGCTCCTGCGTCTGGAGGGAGAGCTGGCTCATCTCAAGCTCCAGCTCCTGCAGCGTCATATCGTAGGAAAACAGCGGGTCTCCTTCCTTGACCGTATCGCCCGCCTGAACGTATATTTTATCAATGGTGTATTCTTCGTTTAACTGTACCGTCTGCGCAATCTTTGAGGTGACGCTGCCGAAAATCGACTGTGACTCGCCGCCCCAGTATCCCGTATTTACATTGGAAACCGGCACGACCTCTATGGGACTTTTCCCGCTTTGCAGGGCATAATACGCCCCGTATCCGACTCCTGCCACCAAGGCTGCCGATACCACGATACTGATTACTGCTGTTTTCAGTTTCACTTGGCTTCCTCCCCTTTCTGTTCTGAAAGCTCACCGTCGAATATCGTGACCACCCGTTTCGCATAACCGGCGATCGTGCTGTCATGCGTGATCATGATCACTGTAACTCCCTCGTCATTCAGCTTCTGAAACAGCTCCATGACCTGCTTGCTGGACTTGGAATCCAATGCACCCGTAGGCTCATCCGCCAGCAGGATATCCGGCTTGTTTACCATGGCCCGGGCAATGGCTACCCTCTGCTTCTGTCCACCGGAAAGCTGCGTCGGATTGAAATTCACACGATCCTCCAGCCCTACACGGATCAGAGCTTCCCTCGCCCTTTCACGCCGCACCTTTTTCCGCACTCCCGCATAGATCAGCGGCAGAGCAACATTGTCCAGTGCGGACATACGCGGCAGAAGCTGAAAATTCTGGAACACAAACCCGATACTGTGAAGACGTACATCCGCCAACTGCTTATCGTTCAATCCAAGGACTGTCTCTTATACACATCTCCGAGCCCACGAGACGGAGCTACATC
>CAMTFT010000094.1 GCA_947071365.1 uncultured bacterium
TACACCTATTAAGTCGTCGGCAGCGTCAGATGTGTATAAGAGACAGGAGTAATGTAACTTACAAGAAGTTCGCTTGCTTGCAAAGGCGAACTTCGTAAGTTAACGAACAGCCATGCTGTGAGTTAACTACGTGTAAAACAGTCACAAAGGAGAGGAAAATCATGAAGGTATTAGTATTAGGTGGAGTAGCTGCCGGTACGAAGGTTGCAGCAAAGCTGATGCGTGAGGACAGAAGCTGTGAAGTAACCATTCTCACAAAGGGCAAAGATATTTCCTATGCGGGATGCGGTCTTCCGTATTACGTAGGCGATGTGATTCATGAAAAGAGCCAGCTTATCGTAAATACACCGGAGAAATATGCGAGCCTGACGGGAGCAAAGGTTCTGACCGAGACAGAGGCCATTGCAGTAAAGCCGGAGGAGCACAAGGTAGAGGCAAAGGATTTAAAGAGCGGCGAGGTGAAGGAGTATACGTATGACAAGCTCGTGATCGCCACGGGCGCATCGCCCTTCATACCGCAGATTCCAGGTCTGGATCTGAAGAATGTTTTTGTAATGAGGACACCGGATGACGCCATTGCGCTGCGTGAAGCGGTAGAGACAGGGGAGATCAGGCGTGCTGTCGTTGCAGGCGGCGGCTTTATCGGTCTGGAAGTGGCGGAGAATCTGGCAGCAAAGGGAATCAGGGTCACTGTTATCGATTTTGCACCCCACGTACTTCCGAATTTCCTTGACCCGGAAATGTCTGAGTATGTAGAAAACAGAATGGCTGAGGAAGGCATCATGCCAATGACCGGCGTGGCGCTGGAGGGTGTCATCGGTACGGAGAAGGTTGAGAAGGTGCAGACCAGCAAGCGCGCCATGAAGGCGGACGCGCTCGTACTGGCCATCGGCATTCGTCCGAATACCGCATTCCTTGAGGGCTCAGGTATTGAGATGTTCAAGGGAACGATTCTGACAGACAAATATCTGAAGACGAACGTAGAAGATATTTATGCGGCAGGAGACTGTGCGATGGTGACGAACCGCGAGACAGGAAAACCGGCATGGTCTCCGATGGGCTCTACGGCGAATATTGCAGGCCGTATTCTCGCGAAGAATCTGGCGGGCGCACAGGTCGAGTATCCGGGCGTACTTGGCACAGGTGTGGCAAAGCTTCCTGGCGGGATCAATACGGGACGTACCGGACTTACCGAGACGGCTGCGAAGGCAGAGGGGTATGATGTGGTTACTGTCATTGATGTAGTAGATGACAAAGCTCATTATTATCCGGGAGCAGGCTCTTTCATCATCAAGCTGACGGCTGACAAGGCAAGCAGAAAGCTTCTGGGCGTACAGGTGCTGGGCACAGGTGCGGTTGACAAGGTGACGGATATTGGTGTGACAGCTATTTCTCTTGGGGCAACGGTTGACCAGCTTGCAGCTATGGATTTTGCGTATGCGCCGCCGTTCTCCACAGCGATCCATCCGTTTGCACAGAGCATCAATATCCTGATGAACAAGATGGACGGTACGATGGATTCCATTACACCGGTAGAATTTGCGGACGGTGCGGCAGAGGGCTATGAGATCATTGACTGTGCTCTGGCTCCGTCACTGGAGGGTAAGAGATACCTGTCACCGACGGATGTGAATGGAGAGGTGGAGGGCCTCGGAAAAGAGGATAAGCTTCTTCTTATCTGTGCAAAGGGAAAACGCGCGTATCTGACTCAGAATCGCCTGAAGTATTACGGCTACACGAATACAAAGGTGCTGGAGGGCGGCACGACTTTCACAGAGATCGATACTGATGAGGAATAAGAGATTTTCTTTAAAAAATACAACTTTAAGGAGGAAACACAAATGGCAACATTAACTGTAAGCGCAGCCGATGAAAAAAGAGTAAAGGGAATGGGATTTCTGAGCAACAAGGGAACTGACAATTTTAATGCCCGTATCATCACGGTAAACGGCAAGATCACCGCAGCACAGCAGAGATGCATCGCGGATGCGGCGGAGAAGTTCGGAAACAGCGAGGTGGAGTTTACGACACGTCTTACCGTGGAAGTGCCGGGTATCCCGTACGACAAAATCGATGAATTCAGAGAGTTCATCGCAAAGGAAGGCCTTGTGACAGGAGGAACAGGTTCTCTTGTACGCCCTGTAGTATCATGTAAGGGAACAACATGCCAGTATGGCCTGCTGGATTCCTTCGCGCTTTCAGAGGAGATCCATCACAGATTTTACGAGGGATACCGTACCGTAAAGCTTCCACACAAATTTAAGATCGCAGTCGGCGGATGCCCGAATAACTGTGTAAAACCGGATCTGAATGACCTGGGTATTATCGGTCAGTTGATCCCGCAGTTTGATGAAGATGAGTGCAACGGCTGTAAGAAGTGTTCTGTAGAGAAAGCCTGTCCGATGGGAGCCGCAAAGGTAGTTGACGGTATCCTTGAGATCGATAAGGATGTCTGCAACAACTGCGGGCGCTGCGTTGGCACCTGCCATTTCGATGCGCTGAGCGAAGGCAAATACGGTTACAAGATCTACATTGGCGGACGCTGGGGCAAGAAAATCGCACAGGGCCGTGCGCTGAATAAGGTATTTACAGATAAGGAAGAGGCTCTCAGTGTGATCGAGAAGGCGATCCTTCTGTTCCGTGAGCAGGGCAAGACCGGCGAGCGTTTCGCAAAGACCATTGAGCGTCTTGGATTTGAGAATGTAGAGGCTCAGCTTCTGTCTGACGAGATCCTGGAGAGAAAGCAGCAGATCCTCGATGCAGAGCTTCATCTGGTGGGCGGAGCCACCTGCTGATTTATTCCCGCGAGCAACGAGCCAAGTAGCCATGCTAAGTGCCCTTTGGGTATGCATGGATATTTGGCGACTGCCGCGAGGTCTTTGATTTTCAATAGAAGAAAGACTTACCTGTAGAAGAGTCCCGGCAGCATGATGCGGAGATGGTGCCGGATGAGAAAGAGAGAATAATATGAATTCATCAACAAAGAAATACGGCGCAATCGGTCTCTGCCTCGTAATCGGCTTTCTTGCAACCCAGTCCACAGCTTTGCAGGACAGCGTGTTTGGCAGAACCGTGATCGGCGGTCCGATGGTGGCGCTGCTGGTATCGATGATCGCGTGCAACCTGATTCCGAAGCTTGACAAAGATTTCAAGGCAGGGACAACCTTCTCAAGTAAGAAATTCCTTAACTGGGGTATTATTTTGACTGGTGCGACTTTGAGCTTTGCCGATATTATGGGAACCGGAGTAAAGGCTCTGCCGCTGATCCTTTTCAACATCGCCCTCTCCTTTACTATTGCGATTCTTGTGGGAAAGAAGATCGGCGTTACAAAAAACACTTCCGTGCTGGTTGGAGGCGGAACGTGTATCTGCGGCGGTACGGCGATCGCAACGCTTTCCAGAATCATCAAGGCGGCGGAAGAAGAGATCGCGTTTGCCATGGCAGCTATTTTCCTGTTTGATACGCTGGCGGCATTTTCCTATCCGTATCTGGCAGGCGCTTTGCATCTGACGCAGAACCAGTTCGCGTTCCTCGGCGGTACGGCGATCAATGATACTTCTTCCGTTGCAGGCGCTCAGGCTACATATGTGGCTCTGAATGGCCTCGGCGACTGGAGCGGTGCGTTGAATGTAAAGCTTGTGCGCACGACCATGCTCATATTCGTGGCGCTTGCGTGGACATTTATCATGGCGAAGCAGGCAAAAAATGAAGCGGCGGGCAGCCAGGATTCCATGCTAACGGTTGTGAGGAAGACCTTCCCGATGTTCATTCTTGGATTTGTCATCATGGCGGGCCTGAATACCTTCGGCGTATTCAATTTTGCGGTGGGTTCTATGACTGCCGGGAAATTGCTGGGTAAGATCGCGAAGTTCCTGTTCGCTTCAGCCCTGGCAGGTGTCGGTTTCAAGATCAAGTTTAAGGATGTATTTTCAAAGGGCATCAAGCCAATCGCCCTGGGTGGTATTACATGGCTGTGCGTAGCCGCGTCTTCGATGATTTTCATTCATCTGTTTGCAGGGTACGTGGGATAGACGAAAGCATAAAGTATGCAGAAAAGGCTGTTGTGGATTTCATGCTGTACTTGGGCGGCGGGGATCTGCAGCAGCCTTCTTACATTAAGAGTATTATACAATTAAGTCGATGGCGGCCTGGTTATAAATATCTCAGAGAAGGACCTATAGGGGTGTCCACTCTGAGATATTTATAACCAGGCCGCTTTAATTATGTCGAGGTTGACAGCGACTAACCAAAATGATACCATTATCACGGCTGATGATAAAAGTTATCAATCAAGTAATTTCGTACTGATGGAGGAAAGTGGTAAAATGACACTGGATAAGCTTCCGATAGGAAAAAAGGGAACGATTCTTGCAGTGAACGGGGAAGGCCCTCTGCGCTGCAGGCTTCTTGACATGGGACTGATTCCCGGAACCGGGATCATGGTGCGCAAGGTTGCGCCCATGGGAGACCCGATAGAGATCCATATCAGGGGATATGAGCTGACCATCCGTATTGAGGATGCGGAGAAAATTGAGGTAGAGCCGAATGGGCAGGAGGTAACGGTATGATACTTGCGCTGGTCGGTAATCAAAATTGCGGTAAGACAACGCTGTTCAACCAGATGACTGGTTCCAATCAGCATGTGGGGAATTTCCCCGGTGTTACGGTGGATCAGAAGATGGGAGAAGTGCGGGATGTCAAAGGCTGCTCTGTGGTGGATCTGCCCGGCATTTACTCGCTGCGTCCTTACACGAACGAGGAGATCGTGACCCGGGATTTTATTCTGAACGAAAAGCCGGATGGTATTTTAAACATTGTTGACGCTACAAATATTGAACGAAACCTGTATCTGACACTGCAGCTTATGGAAATGCATGTGCCCATGGTACTGGCGCTGAATATGATGGATGAGGTGAGGGGCAACGGAGGAACCATCGATATCCGCAAGATGTCGGAGGCTCTCGGGATTCCCGTTATTCCCATCAGTGCCGTAAAAAATGAGGGTATTTCCGAGCTGACCCACGCGATCGTGGACGTGGCTCAGAAAAAAACGTATCCGAGAGTGACGGATTTCTGCGGGCCGGGACCGGTACACCGATGTATTCATGCGGTTTCCCATCTGATAGAGGATCACGCACAGAATCTGGGGATATCCGCCAGATTTGCGGGTACGAAGCTGATCGAGGGCGATAAGGACATTATTGACCGTCTGGGCCTGAATCAGAACGAGCTGGAGATGATGGAGCACAGTATCGTGGAGATGGAGCATGAGCGGGGACTGGACCGTAACGCGGCTCTGGCTGAGATGCGGTATGACTTTATTGAGACGGTCTGTGAACGCTCCGTGGTAAAATGCCATGAGAGCAAAGAACATATCCGCAGCCTGAAGATCGACAGTGTTCTGACGCATAAATATCTGGCGATTCCGCTGTTCCTGGCGATCATGCTGATGATTTTCTGGCTGACCTTCGGGGTGGTCGGTTCCTTCCTCAGTGATCTGATGGCTGCGGGTATTGATTCCCTGACACAGGCAGCGGCTGCGGGACTGGAAGCGTACGGCATCAATCCGGTTGTCAAGAGCCTTGTGATCGACGGTATTTTTGCAGGAGTCGGAAGCGTGCTCAGCTTCCTTCCGCTGATCGTTGTCCTGTTTTTCTTTCTGTCGATTCTGGAGGATACGGGATATATGGCAAGGGTGGCTTTCGTTATGGATAAGCTGCTGCGTAAAATCGGACTCTCCGGCAGGAGCTTTGTGCCGATGCTGATAGGCTTCGGATGCTCTGTTCCGGCTATCATGGCTTCCCGGACGCTTTCCTCGGAACGCGACAGGCGGATGACGATTCTGCTGACGCCGTTCATGAGCTGTTCGGCGAAGATACCGATCTATGCAGTGTTTGCGGCGGCCTTTTTCCAGAAATACCAGGCGCTCGTGATGATCGGGCTGTACGTATTCGGAATGATCGTGGGAATTATCTGCGCGATTATTCTGGAGCATACGGTATACCGCGGCAATCCGGTGCCCTTCGTTATGGAGCTGCCGAATTACCGTTTCCCGTCAGCAAAAAGCGTTCTGCTGCTGATGTGGGAGAAGGCAAAGGATTTTATTCAGAAGGCGTTTACGATTATTTTTGCGGCAACGGTCATTATCTGGTTTTTGCAGACCTTTGACCTTAAATTAAATGTGGTAACAGACAGCGCAGACAGTTTGCTGGCTCTGGTGGGGAAATGGATCGCGCCGATACTGCGGCCGCTTGGATTTGAGGACTGGAGAGTGTCCACGGCGCTGATTACCGGATTTACGGCAAAAGAGGCGGTCGTGAGCACCATGAGTATTCTGCTGGGAACCTCCATGGAAAACCTTGGCGCATCGCTTTCCGGTGTATTTAACCCGGTTACGGCTGTCAGCTTTCTCGTATTTACTCTGTTGTATACGCCGTGCGTGGCAGCCATCGCAGCCATCCGCCGGGAGCTGAGTTCCGGCTGGAAAGCGGCGGGAGTAGCGTTCTTGCAGTGCGCGGTGGCCTGGGTGGCATCCTTCCTTGTGTATCAGCTTCTGCACCTGATATTCTAAGGGGCTGTTATGGCATTCAGGATCCGGCATTATATTTGGCAGGGATATTTAGCAGCGCCTGGGGAAAAGGCGGCAGGCGAAACGGAGGCGTCAGATGGGAACATTGGACTATATCATACCTGTCTCTTATACACATCTCCGAGCCCACGAGACGGAGCTACA
>CAMTFT010000095.1 GCA_947071365.1 uncultured bacterium
CTATAAGCGACATCTTTTAAGGAGGGCCGCTTATGTACCGAAAAATCATGCGTTTTTTAGAAACATGGAAGGAAAGTGAGCACCGTAAGCCCCTGATTTTACAAGGAGCCAGGCAGGTCGGAAAGACGTATTCTATTCTGGAATTCGGGCGCACACAATATGAAAATGTGGCATATTTCAATTTTGAGACGAATCCCCGACTGAATGAAACTTTCGAAGAGAATATCAGCCCCGGGTATCTGATACCGATCTTATCCCATATCGCAGGGCAGACCATCGTACGTGAAAAGACACTGATCGTCTTTGACGAAGTGCAGCTCTGCGAACGAGCACTTACCTCACTGAAATATTTTTGTGAGGACGCCCCCGATTATCATATCATTGTGGCAGGCAGCCTGCTTGGCGTTGCCGTGAGCAGGACAAAATTTTCTTTTCCCGTGGGCAAGGTAGATATGAAAACTCTTTACCCTATGGATATGGAGGAATTTATGCTTGCTCTGGGCGAGAAATCTCTGGTGGAGCAAATCAGAATGTGCTTTGAGACTGACACACCAATGCCGTCTGCTTTGCATGATGCGGCAATGCAGCTTTACCGTCAGTATCTTGTAGTAGGCGGTATGCCGGAATGTGTCATGCAATTTGCCGACACGAAAGATTATATTCTTGTACGTCATACACAGGATACGATTCTGGCAAGCTACCTGAATGATATGAGCAAGTACAATACTCTTAATGAGATCAAGAAAACAAGGCTTGCTTACGACAATATCACCGTACAGCTTTCCAAAAAGAATACCCGCTTTCAATATAAGCTGATCAAAAAAGGAGGTCGAGCCTCGGAGTTTGAAAATGCCATCGAATGGCTTTGCCTGTCAGGCATCGTATCTCGGGTATATAAGGCAGAACAAATCAGGAAGCCTTTGGAAAATTATCGTGACATTGACGCTTTCAAAATCTATGTCTCAGATTTGGGCCTGCTTGCCGCCAAGAAGGATTTGGCCGCAAACGATGTCCTTTACATGGTGGATGAGCTGAACGACTTTAAGGGTGGAATGACAGAAAACTATGTGAACGTACAGCTTACGATAAACGGCTACAAAACATATTATTGGGAGTCTGCGCGCGGAGCAGAGATTGATTTTGTTATTCAGCGAGACGGCAGACTGATCCCCATTGAGGTCAAATCCGCCGACAACACAAAAGCAAAGAGCTTAAAGGTCTATATGGAAACATATAAGCCCGACTACGCCATCAAGCTCTCTGCAAAAAATTTCAGCTTTGAAGACGGGAAAAAAACGGTTCCCCTCTATGCTGCATTTTGCATCTGAATCAAATACCAGATTTCCGACTTTCACCGCTGGAACATGCGCCGGGCGCACCCGCCAAAAAAGCTAACGTTCACCGTACAGATGGACGTTAGCTTTTTCTGATTCTTCTTATTATTCCACGGGAGTCTTCATGGATTGTTTATCAAGTTCTTATTCCGGGCAGACCTCCGCGATCTTCGCCTCTATACGGCCCTTCACCACCGCAGCCAGTTCCGTGGTCTTCATCCCCTGATATTCCTCATACGGGATCGGATCAAGGAAATACACCTGTACCTTCTGCTTCTTAATGGAACCTGTATCAAAAGCCTTGTAGGAGTCCACCAGCGCCACCGGCACCACCGGGCATTTCGCCTTCATAGCGGCCTTAAAGCTTCCGCCCTTAAAGTCCTGCAGCTTATTTCCGTTCTTACTTCTCGTTCCCTCCGGGAAAATGATGAAGTTCCGGCCCTTGCTGACTTCCTCCGCCATCTGGAGGATTACCCGCATTCCCTGTCTCACGTCTGAACGGTCGATTGCCAGCGCTCCAAGGCACGCGAAGACCTGCTTCAGAAACGGAATCTCGGCGAGCTCTTTTTTCAGTACAACAGAAACCGGCCGCGTCATGAGCTGTATGATCGCCAGCACGTCAAACATGCCCTGATGATTCGGGTATAGAATATACCCGTCCTCTGAGGGCAGGCTCTCCAGCCCATGGCCTTCTATTTCCACTCTTCCGCCCTTAATCGCCCTGTTGTCGATCTGCTTGATCAGCGCAAACCGCTCCTCAAGGGAGTACCGCTCCGGATGGGATGACATGCGAAGCAGCCGGGATATCCCATAGGGAACGTACCACAGATTCATAAGTACCATCCATAAAATTCGCTTCATTTCGCAGCTCCTCCTTCCACAAATAATGACAGCTCAGAAAATTCTGATATCTCCGCAGCACTGCCATCTGCCGTGCCAAAACCGTAAGATGCAAGTATAAAAGGCACGCCGGCCTCGGCAGCCGCATCACAGTCTCCCTGGGTATCCCCCACATAGACCGGAGATTTCAGGTGGTTTCTTTTTACGACAAGCGCTATGTTCTCGCCCTTGCTCTTTCGCGTGTTTCCGAAGCATTCAATATCCGCAACGTACTGCCCCAGCCCCGTTTTTCTGAGAAACAGCTCAATATACCCGCACTGGCAATTACTGACAATAAACACAGGCACCTTCTTCGAAAACTCCCGTATCCCGGAGATCACACCGGGATAACAGATATCACACGCGTCCGTCTCCAGCCCGTCATGCTCATACTCGCAGCAAAGCTCCATGATTTTATCCCGCTTCTCCGGCGGCAATTCCGGAAACATCTGCTCCGTGATCGCCGTCATCGTTTTACCGAACAGCCCCTTCAGCATATCCGTAGTAACAACGTAATCCGGCAGGCCGCTCTCATGGATCGCCCGTTCCCAGGCCCGTGCCACGATCGGCGTGGAATCCCACAGTGTGCCGTCCACATCCAGAATCAATCCGTCCGCTTTTTTATTGATCATAATCTCCTCCTGCATCATCCGTCCCTGTTTGCCGTATCTTTATACCCAAAAGCAGGCCCCTCACCCTCTGATGAGAGACCTGCCTGAATCCTTTTGTCCTTAAGTATTATCAGTGCCCTGATACGCTTGTGGCATAAAGCTCTCCTGTCGGAGACGTACCGGAATAATCCACTGTAGCCGTAACATAAAGTCCATTCTGGAATCCGTCACTCGTGCTGACTGTAGCATCCGTATAGTTGATAGTGTACGTATTTCCGTCGTCGCCCTGAATCGTGATCGCGTTGGAATTTGCGCCTATGATCGTTCCGCTGACGGTGCCGATGCCAGAGGTCTGTCCTCCGCCGCTTCCATTTCCTCCGTTTCCATCTCCGCCTGTGTTCGTCGTACCACCTGTGCTTCCGCCATTGGAGGAGGTGCCCGGATTCGTCGAGCTGATGTAGGACTTGGAAATATAGCCCGTCGAGCCGTTCACAGATACCACGAACCAGTTGTCTGTCTCACCGATAACCGTAACAGCCGCGCCGTTGTTCACGGTGCTCACGATATTGCTGTCCGTACCCGGCTGAGTCCGCAGATTGACATCGGAAGTCGTATAATACGTATAGCCTGTGCCATAATCAATGTAGCTGTTCAGCTCTGCAGTCGTCTTTGTGGAATCGGAAACTGGCGCGGAATCCGCATCCTGCTGCGTCGTCTCAGACTGCGTTGTTGGTTGGTTCACGAGGAACGCCTTACTGATGTATCCGATATTGCCGTTTACATTTACCTTAAACCACTGGGAGGTCTCGCCCACTACCGCGACCTTATCTCCCGTAACGAGAGAACCGAGAATATCTGATTCGGTGCTTGGCTGAAGCCGGATATTGACATTGTCCGATGCGTACAGCGTTGCAGTCGTGCCGTAATCCGTCAGCGTCTTCAGTTCACCCTGCGCGCCGTTCTCAGACTGTGTCGTCTGACTTTCGCTGCCAGTCTTGTTCACCGCTGTACCGGGCAATGCGCTGAACGTACTGCTGCGCAGAACTGTAAAGCTCTCCACCGACTTCTTCACTGCATCCAGCAAAACCTTATTGTCATCAAGAACCGTACCCGTGATCACGTACGCCTCGTTCTCCGCCATGATCGCATACGTAACGGAATAAGCCCACATGCTCGTGGCATTGTATTTTACAACGTATTCATACGTATCCAGTATTGCCGAGCTCAACTTCTCAAACTCCACAACCTCAAAGGCATTCGAATCCGGATACTGCTTCGTCAGACTCTCCTTCAGCGCCTCTTCTGACTCCGATACGGAAAGCTT
This sequence comes from uncultured bacterium, assembly GCA_947071365.1. Lineage (GTDB taxonomy): Bacteria > Bacillota > Clostridia > Lachnospirales > Lachnospiraceae > Choladousia. The sequence continues at coordinate 4,149 of CAMTFT010000095.1, forward strand.
CTTCATCGATGCCGCGTCCGCCGCATGCACAATATTGATCATCGCCGCCGTTCCGGAGGAGAATACTCTCATCTCATCTACGTCCTGAGTCACACTCCACGTACTGTCCGGAAGCGTAATACGGATACTCTTATCCTGGGATGTAAACGCAACATCCACCTGCAGTTCGGACTCTGTTTCTGATTCTGTCTCTGATTCTGTCGCCACGGTCTCCGACTGTGTCTCCGTTTCCGTCTCTATCGGCTCTTTTTTCAGCTTGCCACATCCCGTCGCAAGACCCGTTATCACCAGTGACATTGTCAGAGATAATGCAACGATCCTCATTCTTCTGTTCAACATGTCACACCCTCCATTCTATACTTCCTCCCATATTTACCATTACGAAGTAAAGCAGCTTTTGTTCTACCCTTCCGAACAAAAACATAACACAAACATAAAAAACAGGTATTGAACCAATACCATACAGCAATCATACCACGCATTTGCAAATCCTGCAAGTCACATACTGATAATTCACAGTTCAAAGGCGCAATATTAATACTTTCGTAATCTCTTCTTAACACGGGTCATTCAATTCCGCTCAGCTCCTGGTACAGCCGCTTGGCATAGCTGTCCGTCATTCCACAGACGTAATCCGTCACCAGAAGCAGCCGCAGATACAGCCTTTCTGATTCATTTTTACCTGATGCATACGCATGGTACGCCTGCTTATAATTCTCTGAGATCAGAGACATGAGCTTTTCCTCTACGTCCCTCTGCGGAACCTCCGTATCATAGTAGAGAGCAGCCGACACAAAATGGCTCAGATGAAAATTCAGCACCGCATCCGCCGCGATCTCCAGCTTGAAGATCGGGCCTGACACGAAGGCGTACCGGTACGCCACATCCCCCAGCAGCTTCATGATGCCCTTTGCATACGTAAACTCGAACAGATCATACCGGTACGTCCCCTCCATAATCTGACGGTAATTATTCAGGAAGCCGAAGGTCGCGCAGGAAATCAGAAAGCCCTGTACCCGGACAAGGAAATTCTGCACCGCAAACTCTTCTTTATCAGGAATATGCCTTTTTTCCGCCGCCGCGTATTTATCCCTGAGGATCTGCGCCGCATTGAAGTAATCCAGCTCCCTTTGCGGTGCCTGCTTTTCGTATTTTTCCAGCTCCATCAAAAGCGACGTATAGGAGATACAGCCTTTCTTAAAGGCATCCTCGATATCTGCCGTCTTGTAGGCGATATCATCCGCCGCCTCCAGAATAAAGGTCAGCGGGTGGCGCATTCCCTCCGTCCCGCAGGCCCGTGAGATATTCCGGTACAGTTCCTGCTCCGCAAAAAAATATCCCATCTTTTTGTCCTTGATATCCCCGCTGTGGGGATGGATCGCTGTGGAGGGCCCCGGATATTTCACAATGGTATTGAGAAGAGCGTACGTCAGATTCATCCCGTTCTCATCCACGAGAAAATGCAGCTTTGCCAGAAGGCGAAGCGCCTGGGCGTTGCCCTCAAAATTATAAAAATCCGCCAGCATCTGTTTTGACAGAAGCTTCGTCACCTGTTCCCCTTTGTATGTAAGCTTCGGCAGATTCCACAGGAACCACTCCCGGATCGCGGATTCCCCGAAATGCCCGAAGGGCGGATTGCCGATATCGTGGATCAGTCCGGCACACTGCAAAATATTGCAGACATCCTCCTTCATCTGCCAGTCGAAGGTCTCATCCCTGCCGTTCTGCAAAATGTCCTGGGAAATATTCTGGCCCAGCGATTTTGCGATCGAAGACACCTCCAGCGAATGCGTCAGCCTCGTGCGGATAAAGTCACTCTTATCCAGCGGAAATACCTGGGTCTTATCCTGAAGGCGCCGAAACGACGCACTCCCGATGATCCGGTGATAATCCTTTTCAAATTCACTTCTCAGATCCCTGTTTCCCGTCGATCTGGATACCCTTGAGCGCGCCCGCATCGGGCACAGTAGCGTTTTCCACTCCATATTTTTCTTCCCTTCGTGCTTTCCTGTATTTTCTTCCACATTCTGGCGTACAGTTTCTCTGCCACACTGCGCAGCCTGACGCACACCTTCCCGTTATTCTTTCCGTCTCTTATGAGCCACATTTCCCGCGCCATTCTTTCATACGCTTCTTTGCTTACGCCCGTGCGAACCGCCGACGGATCTCAGCCTCCGCCGCCTCAAATCTCCCATCCAGCTCTCTTCCGCCTCCAAGGAGCGTCCCCAGCTCCCGGTACTCGTCCCATATTCCCTGTCCGTGGGGGACACAGAAAGCTCCGGCATCGCTTCCCAGCGCGATCTTCACGCCCAGTTCCCAGCCGCGTTTGATCTTCTCACCCTGATGCTCCTTTAATCGCAACAGAGACGCATCATCAAACCGTCCGCTGCCGATCAGGTTTGTGATCGTGACGTACGTTGGCACCCATACAGCCCGGCTTTCCGCCATGGCCTGCAGACAGTCCTCGTCCACAAAATTGCCGTGCTCCACCGAATCAACGCCGGCCCTGTCTCTTATACACATCTGACGCTGCCGACGACTTAATAGGTGTA